>NZ_JBNNFX010000021.1:0-70121 GCF_050267985.1 Psychrobacter sp. NPDC078929
TTGCTCGACCAGTTTCTTGATGTCAGATTGAGTAGTCATTGCTTATTCTCCTGTTAATGGATTATAAGCAGTTACACAGAGTTTGGGAAAGGCTCCTGCTGAGAGCACACTTATACAAACTGCTTTAAAAAGGTTGCTTATACGCTGATTGTCAGCTATTCAAAATAAGTCGCCCCTTTTTATATCTCATCACTTCTGTTCGCTTAAACCCTTTCCATCCTACGCAAAAATGCCCATTCCCCTCGTATCATAGCTACGAATTTAGATGAAGTTGAGTAAGTATCATCTCTAAAGTGTTGCTAGCCTGCCGACCTTTCGCAAAAAGCTCCTAAGATTGTATTAATGGTTCAGTATCTGCTAGAAAAAGTCACCTTTCTTTAACTTTCATAAAAGTACGTAACGCTATAACTCGCTATTATCTACTTATTCAATAAAGCGACTTTCAACTCAGATACCTTTAACCATTAAATAAACACGCTTACTTATAATCAGCCTAAAAGGACCTTACTATGAAAAACTTCAACATGAAAAAAATCGCTATCAGCTCACTATTGGCCGTATCTACTTGCTTTGCTATGATCGGTCCAGCAAATGCTGCCCAACAAGTTGTCGTAGTCAAAGACAAGCATCAAACAAAACAGGCTGTCGTCGTCAAAGCAAAGCCCAAAGCGAAACAAGTGGTCGTGGTTAAAGCGAAACCTAAAGCCAAAAAAGTAATCGTTGTGAAAGACAAACATCCAGCACAAAAAGTGGTCGTTGTGAAATCAAGATAGACCAAGCAAGATTGATACCCTATACAACTTATATAGAACCCGCTATATTAAGCAGGGAACACCACTACCTCATCGCCTTCCTGCCATGACTGAAACTTAGTCATGGCTTGTACAAATAACGGGTGTTCCAACCAATGTTGTAGCCAAAGCTGTAGCTTGGGATAAGGCAAACTATAAAAGACCTCACGATCTACATGGGCAAACTGGCGAACAAACGGCATGATGCCAATATCAGCAACCGTCACGTTATTACCTAGTAGATAGGTATTCTTAGTCAATAACGCTTCTAAATCCTGCAGAAAAATTTCACCTTTTTGTCGATACTCTTTCTGAGACATCTCAGGATGACGATCAGCATATTTGTAGCGATCGAGCCACTGCTTAAACTCATTGTCGTTTTGTGCTATCAGTGCATTAGCCTGAGATACAACGTTTCTATCCAGCAGTCCCTGAGGATCGTTTTGCTCAAGCGACCACATCATGATCTCTGCACTCTCTTCAATCACCGACCCATCTGCAAGCTGTAATACTGGCACCGTAGCTTTTGGACTAATCGCTAGCATTTGCTCTGGCTTGTTCTTTAGTGTGATTTCTCGCAGCTCTACTGGTAACTCGGCAAATAGTAGACCGAGACGAGCACGCATAGCATAGGGACAGCGACGAAAAGAGTACAAGTAAGGCAATGAAGCGTTCATAGATATTTCCATAGTTGAATAGACATTAAACAGTAGGTAAAGAGCAAACAAAGAGAAACCAGTAGACGTAAACCTATCGATATTAATATCCATTAATGAGTTGTTGAATGTTCAGTAGACTTATAATTAGCCATCGTTTCTACCAACGACTGGGGTAGATAAGCATCTTTGAGATGCGCATGCGGATAATGCTGCTCAAGCCACGATTGATAGTTATGGACAGTTAGCGTACCACAATATAATAAATATAAAACCTGTACACCGATGCTACGCGACAGACCCATTACGCAATGGAAATTGATAAGTGTGATGAGGCTATCCTTTACCTGATCATCTTTTACCTGACTATCCTCTACCCAACTCTCATTATTAGCGGTTATCGCTTGTGTCTCTGCCGATTGTATCAACGCATCAATTTGTTTAAATAAATCAATATAGTCTTGGAGCAATACGTCATTTAATGGCTGCAAATCCAACAAAGGCAAATACAAATAATGAACTGTCGTACTCACGCTGCTATTAGCAGCTATTTTAAGATTATGGGTGTGGCTAGATATCTCAGCAGCTAAATCAACAACAATAATCTGATAATGAACTGAGTACGGTAGTTTTTCTGGCACAATCGACCGTTCTAGTAAATCGTAGCCAAACAACCAATAAGTTAAATGACTACTTAGATCCATCTGCATCAATCGAGCTGAAGCAACAACTTTGACCTTGTCATTAATAGCATACGGCGTGAGTGGATACTTTTGACTTTTGGAGAAAACTTTAAAATACCACTGCCCTAAAAGTGACATGCCATTGTAAATAATAATGATTGGCGCAAACTTAATCCGAGTATATACCGTGAGTCGACCGCTACTGCATTTTCGAAACCAACGTATATCCCGTATTGGCTTGTCCTGTTGATAAGCACAAGCCAACATTGTAAAACTGATCAACCAATATGAAGCAATAATAATGGCCAAATCTTCTACAACTTTAGACGCTATCATACTCATATTAGCAAAGTAAAACCCTGTCATCGCTATCAATAAGAATCCTATCACCCCCAGTGTCAGATGTTTAATCACCAGTGCATTACGGATTCGATTTGAGAGTATCATCACCAACACTGCCAATACTACCCCGCCGAACATATCTAACAAATGATGCTGATACGTCAACACTGTCGACAGTGCAATCAATGTACATATGCCAGTCAGCAACAATCGATAAGCCGCTGAACCCCATCTCTTTTTAGACGCTACAACATCCCATAATGATACGCCAAGCAACATGGCATAACTGACATGCAAAGATGGCAACTGATTAAATGGCTTGTCCACTAACTGCAAAAACTGATAGCCAAGCTGCGTCCAATCATCAGGTATCGAACGACTGAATGAGAAACGAGCAGGATAAAAATAGAAAATTAAACAGGCAAAAACGGTCGCCAAAATTAGACGATAGGACAGTAAAGATAACTGTATAGACGTACGTACTAAAAAAAAGCTCACCACAAATAAAACCAACGACCAGCTATAAGGAACAATCATAGCGGGAATGAAAGGAATCATGCTATCAAATGGCGTGGCGAGATTATAAATTTGCGATGGGTAGCGTGTATGTAAAGATACGCTATAAACAGTCGTTAAATTATAAAGCAAATAAAATATCGACAACGCAAGACATAGGTGTTTGAAGCGATTTAAATTTGATGGAGTTTGCAACACCTAGTACCTCGTTTGACTGTTGGATAAAAATTTCAAAAATATAATCATAGTTAAAGTTGTCATAATAGCAACTTATTGTTGGCTAAAAACCGCCCAAACCCATTGGAAATACAGTGAATTTGAACTTATACTTGACTATTTTCCGGACTTAGAAGGATTTGAGAAATGCAGTTTTTGAGGATGATAAGTCAGCAGTTGAGTCGATTTACGGCATTGGTTATTATTTTAGCGGCCGCAGTGACATTTATAGAGCCTGCGACTTTTTCTTGGGTGACAGGTGATACCCAAGTCATCGTTCTGGGTGTCATTATGCTCGCAATGGGTATGACACTAGGTAAAGAAGACTACAAGGTGTTGGCCCAGCGCCCGCTTGATATTTTTATCGGTTCAATTATCCAATATACCATTATGCCGATTTTAGCGATTAGCGTGGCTAGATTGTTTGACTTATCGCCTGGGTTGACACTGGGTCTAGTATTGGTTGGTACTTGTCCAGGTGGTGTGTCTTCAAACATTATGAGCTACCTTGCCAAAGGTGATGTGGCATTTTCGGTAGGTATGACCACCGTATCAACCATCATTGCACCGTTAGTGACGCCACTTTGGCTCAATTATTTGGTTGGTCAGTCTGTAGAAATGGATGGCTGGGGTATGTTCCGCTTTATGCTATTAGTGACATTGTTGCCAGTCGCTATCGGCTCTATGTTAAACATACTATTTCAAAACAAACACTGGTTTAATGATGTACGTGCAGTGATGCCAGGCGTGGCTGTATTAGCTTTCGCCGCTATCGTCGGTGGCGTTGCCGCTGTATTTGGTGATCAGTTCTTGCAGTCAGGGCTAGTCGTTATCTTGGCCATTGCAGTACACAATATCGTCGGCTACATATTGGGCTACTACTCAGGTACCTTATTTGGTATGAGTAAACCTAAAAAACGCACCATATCTATTGAGGTTGGTGTACAAAACGCAGGGTTGGCCACGGGCTTAAGCACGAAATTTTTCCCTGGTAATGCAGAGTCCGCCATCGCCGCCGCCGTTGCTTGTATTTGGCACTCTGTTTCTGGCTCTATATTGGCCAATATCTTCGCTTGGTGGGATAAACGTCAAGAAGCGAAAAATCCTACCGTCATCGAGACTGAAGAGACCATGGAGCTTGGTAAACCAATCAGAAATCATTAGTACTAATAAAGATAATACTGAACTAGGTGATATTGAACCAGTTAGTAAAGTTAAAACGCTATGAGTTAAAATACTATGCTAGATCATTGTTTCTAGCATAGTATTTTCTAATAAAGCACCTCTTAATACAGAGTCTTTCAACATAGAGACTTTTAACATAGTGTTTTCTAATAAAGCACCTTCAAATATAGAGCTCTCCAACATAGTATTTTTAGCATAGCACTATCGATAATTTGCATGAACCGCTAGCCTCTCTTCTAGGTTCTCACTTAACGTAGTCTACCGCAACTCATTTCCAAAACGTTTACGCACCTGACGCAAGTACAAAGTTGGCGCAATACGCCACAGTAAACTGCCAAAGCGTGAGAGAGAGTCCGGCAATATCCAACGTTTGCGCCGCTGTAAACCTTGATCGATCTGTTCGGCCATCCACTCAGCACTACGCATATTACCGATCATTGAGCGTGGATGTTTTGCGATACTGCCATCACGGCCGAGCGCGTGGTTCTCGATAGGTGTATCAAGAAAGCTGGGATAGACCATGAGGATATGTATACCTTCAGATTCTAGCTCCAAGCGCAATACTTCAAAGAACTGGGTCAGCGCCCCTTTTGCCGCACAATATGCTGCCCGCCCTGGAACTGGCATCCAGCCAGCCATTGAGCCAATACAGATAATTTGACCTTTAGATTCTCTTAGCATCGGTAGCGCAGCCATGGTCAGCTCTACTGCCCCCTGCCAATCTACTGACATGACTTTGCGGAACACTGCAGGGTCAGTCTGATGTGCTGGTGATCGATGGGTAATCCCAGCATTATTCACCAATAGATCAAGACGGCCAAAGCGTTCGCGAACTTGCTCAATGAGGCTAGCAATATCATCAATTTGAGTAATATCAGTGACGACTATCATAACTCTAGCAGAATCCTCTAACTCACGAGCGCGTGCAGTCAGCGCTTGCTCATCTATATCAGCGAGTACTAAGTGATGCCCAGCGTCATACCAGTGCCGTGCCATCGCCCAACCAAGTCCCGATGCAGCACCAGTGATTAAAGTAACATTTATTGATGACATTGATGGCATCGATGATTATCTCCCTATCAAGGTTTACGCAATCCATTACATTCGATGAAGTACTCAAAGGTTTCAGCAGACGTTTTTGCTAAAGAGTAACCAAATTCTTCTTTGAGTCGCCTGTTACTCAATACTGGGCGATAACGCAAAAAATTAACCTGCTCTGGTCCTGTTGGCTTACCAGCCCACTTTGCCACTTGTAAACCAGCTTTAACCAAACCCACTGGTAGGGTCAATAGCGGTTTGTTGAGTCGGTTTGCGATATCCCTCATCGTCAGTGCGCCATCGCCTGCCATGTTATAGATGCCAGCTTTGTCCTCGCGAATACCCATTCCCATAGCGCCGACCACGTCTTGATCCCAAATAAACACAAAAGGCGACTCACTGCCTTTGAGCGCAAACACGCGCGGTGCCATAAACAGACTGGTAATTTGATTGCGCGTATCAGCGCCTAGTACTGTGCCAGGTCGAAAAATCAGCTGCCGTAATTGTGGATGCTGCTCGCGGAATTCTGCAAGCATTTCCTCGACTTGTCTTTTGTGATCCGAGTAGGCAAACTCAGGATTACCGCGTAGGGCATCTTGCTCATCAATCCATTCAGGATTGTCAGCATGATAGCCGTAGGCAGCACCCGAACTGGTGAGCGTTATATGTGCAATATTTGCTTTGATGCAGCAATCGAGTACGTTGCGCGTGCCATTGACATCGATATTATAGTCACGAGCACGATCTTTTGACGCTTGTAAGATAGAGGCGAGATGCACGACATGGGTGATATCCTCTTCTTTTAGTAACGCTGCCAAACTCTCATCACGCACATCTAATACGTGAATTGGAAAGTCTAGGTCATCGCGCTTGCGAATATCTGTGCCGACGACATGATAATGAGCAGCCAGACGATTGCCCAACTGATGGCCGATGTAACCTGCGGCACCAGTGATTAATATACGTTTATTCACTATGCTTTTATTGATTATGCTTTTATTCATAGGGAATCCGTGCCCAAATTTGTGAAAGTGTCAGTCCTGACACCAAATGCCATACGCCCCAGAATGCCGTAATCAGCATCATGCCACCTGCCTCTGGGAAAAAAGTAAATAAAATAACCAGTCCTAGCCCTGAGTTTTGTATTCCTACTTCTAAAGTCACCGCGCGCCGATCCGCGACTGGCAACTTGAGCATCAGCCCCATGCCATAACCTAACGAAAGCGCCAATAAGTTATGACCAACGACCAGCCAAAAAAAGCTATGAAAACGCTCTAAAAATAGCGCAAAATTGCTAGAAAAAGCGATTGCCACAAAAGCCATCAGCACAAGCAGCGAGAAAATACGTAGCGGTTTTTGGATACGCACGACCAGATCTGGCAAGCGTCGCCCCGTTACCATACCCAGCACTAGAGGTAACGCTAACACTAATAGAACCAGTATCAGAATACTACTAGGCTCAATCGTTATCTTTGTCAGATACTCACGCGTGTGTGGGTTAAGCCAACCATAAAATGCAAAATTGACTGGTGTTAATATAGCCGCAGCGAGACTGGATACCGCAGTCATACTGACTGACACCGCAACATTACCGCGTGCCAGCCAAGTCATAATATTGGAAAAACTACCACCTGGGCAAGACGCGACCAAAATCATTCCTAGCGCCAACTCAGGATCGATATTCAACGCCCATGTAAACAGACACGTGGCTAAGGGCAATAGGAAGAATTGAGCAAAAAGGCCTGCTATCGGCGCAATGGGAGACAAAACGATACGCTTAAAATCTTCGAGGCGTAAGCTCAATGACACGCCGAACATCATCAGCGCCAAGATGAGATTAAGCAGAATCAAGCTTCGTGGCTCAAACGCCACTGCCGCTATCATATCTCTGATGCCAATACAGGCTGTTCTGTTTCGAGCTCAGCGATATGCTTGGACAGCGTTTCTAAGTATTCATCTTTGTTCACGTAATATGCCATACGCGCAAGCTTAATATAATCATAACCACCATCAAGTGTCTTGCCAGCACGCTTGCGTTTCACTTTATTGAACTGTTTAACGGCTGCTGTATGTTGCTGACGGTGCTGAATATATAGTGCAACGAGCCGCGCTTGTTGATTTCGACCCTCCCAGCCCAACCCTGCTGCCTCAACCATACCCATCATAAATAAATTATCATGCTCAGGATGAAAGACATTCATATAAAGCTGCGGCGCGTCATGATTGGCAGGCCAATTAAGCTGAGCTCGGTCAATAAATGGATAATCTAGTAAATACCCAGTCGCCATAAGAATCAAATCATAATCCTGACTTTCACCATCACTAAAGGTCACCGTATGACCATCGATGCGGCGAATATCACGGCGCGCCTTAATATCGCCATGACCCAAATGATGTAATACCAATGAATTGACCACAGGGTGTGATTCGTACATGCGATAGTTTGGGTTTGGCAGTCCATAATCAGAAGGTTTTCCGATGACCATACGAATCATCGCCGCATCCATGCGCTGTTTAACTGGACGCGGTAATTTTAGTTTTCCGCCTAATGTGTCAATCGGCTGACCCTTGATAAATTTGGGCAGAAAGTAGTAGCCGCGGCGCAGACTGATATCTACCGACTTGGCATGATGTACCGCATCAACGGCAATATCAGCACCCGAATTGCCACAGCCAATGATCAATACATGTTTGTCATTAAACGCTGATGGGCTACGATATTCAGAAGAATGCATCAACGTGCCTGCAAACGTACCCGGCAAACTTGGGATATTGGGGGTGTGCAAAGTACCATTTGCCATGAGCACACCATCAAACAGTCGCGATTGCTTTTGGCCATTGCACTCACTGACTAAGCGCCAGCCGTCGCCTTCAGGCACCATGCTGACCACGCGCGTGGAGAATTCATAATGTGATTTTAGATTGAACGTATCTGAAAAATCGCGGAAGTACTGACGGAGCTGGGTATGATGAGGATACGCCGCAACTGAGTCACTCATAGGAAACTCTTTGAACTCCGTCATACGCTTGGACGAAATCAAATGGGCACTTTCATACATGGTACTGTGTGGATTGTCGATATCCCATAGCCCTCCTACATCTGTATGTAGCTCAAAGCCGATAAAAGGAATATTGAGTTTTTGTAAATTTCGGGCTGCAGCGAGACCCATTGGACCTGCTCCAATTACTGCGTACATAAGCGCCACCTTAAAAATCCATTTCAATTATATAAATCAGTCAATTCCGTTTGACTGCACCTCTGGTGGGCGATACCAGCGTACTCCTTGCCCCTGATAAAACAATAGCATACATTGATACATGAACTGGCTCAAATGAATAAATTGTCCATACAGACTACTTATAATAGGTAAACCCATCCTCTGCTTTATACTTCTTTTTTGCTCTCTCTATACAGCCCACCCTACTCCCAAATATAAGACTATAGTCCTATTTATAAAGGATGCTATTAGCACCTTATCAAGCAACAGCCGTACTTTACCAAACCTAGTATATTTAAAATTGACTCAGTAATTCATTGTAATAGAAATGATTATCATTATAATAACGATTTAAATTACATGCTGGAAATATTCATGCAACTGTCTCGCTTATCTGCTGCTTTGTTCCGTCTTAATTCTCTGAATGTGTTTAGCTATTCTCTACGATTAGCGTCCATACCCTCACGTTTGCTATCAACGAAATCGCTACCTCTAAAATCACTATGTTCAGTCATCATACTAACCACAAGTCACTCGGCATGGGCGCTAGTAGATGATGCAGATGCTCAAACCACCCCTAATGTGGTACTGGACACTATCGTCGTGACCAGTAGTGCTGATGCGTCAGCAGATGGGCTACCTAGCGCATATGAAGGTGGACAGGTAGCGACAGGCAGCCGCGTCGGACTTTTGGGCAATCAAGACATCATGGACACGCCGTTCTCTACCACCTCATATACCAATGAATATATCACCAATCAACAAGCACATAGTGTGGGCGATCTACTCAAAAAAGATCCTACTGTTCGTGTGGCAAGAGGTTTCGGTAACTTTCAAGAAGCATATTTTATGCGTGGGTTTGTGACCACCTCAGATGACACGATGTTCAATGGTCTATACGGCATCTTACCAAGACAGTATATTGCAACTGAATTGTTCGAGCGCGTCGAAGTACAGCGCGGTGCCTCAGCGATGCTAAATGGCGCGGCACCGAGTGGTGGTAACGCAGGCGGTACTATCAACCTGTTACCCAAACGAGCGGATAATGAGCCACTACGTCAGCTAACGCTTGGTTATGGTCAAGGCGACCAAGGTAAGGTCGCAGTAGATGTCAGTGATCGCTTTGGTAACGATGATGCTATTGGTGTTCGTTTTAATGCTGCTTATCAAGATGGTGACAGCGCTATCGACGATGAGTCGTCGACCTTGGGTTTGGCTGCCCTTGGTTTAGACTATAGAGGAGATCAATATCGTCTATCAGCCGATTTGGGCTGGCAAGACAATAAACTATCAGAGACTCGTCCTAGTGTGACGCTTGCTGGCGTCTCTGATGTACCAAAAGCACCAGACGGCTCAAAAAACTGGGCGCAACCTTGGAGTTATTCAAACGAAGAAGATGTCTTTGGTACGATTCGCGGAGAATATGATTTTAATGACAACATCACTGGTTATAGTGCCTACGGTATCAGACATGGTGATGAGGACAACTCGTTAGCCAACCTTACAGTATCTGACGCAGATGGCACTGGCTCAACCTACCGCTTTGACAATGTTCGAGAAGATAAAGTACAAAGTGCTGAGCTTGGTCTGCGTGGTCAATGGCAAACAGGTAAGATTGATCACAACTGGGTATTAGCCGCCGATCTTTATGATCAAGAAGAAAAAGGCGCTTACGCTTTTGACTTTGGTAACCAACTCGCGACCAATTTGTACCGCCCGACAGATTATGACAATGCTTGGTCAGATACCGCTTTCTTTGGCGGACGTTTTGATGATCCTAAGCGAACGAGTGAAACTCAACTACAGAGTTTTGCGCTCGCAGACACGTTCTCACTGTTTGATGACAAGCTAAAAACTACAGTAGGCGTACGTCATCAAAATATCAAAACAACCAGCTATGACTACAATACCCAAGCCAAAACAGCTAGCTATGATGAAAGCGCATGGACACCAAGCGTCGGTGTCGTTTACCAGCCAACGATGGACTGGTCTGTATATGGCAACTATATTGAAAGTCTTGCCAAAGGTGCCGCTGCTCCATTGGTTGATAATTCTGGCAATGCCATAACCAATGCAGGACAAAACCTAGACCCCTATGTAAGCAAACAAACTGAGCTGGGTGTGAAATACGACAATGGCGCAATCGGTAGTAGTTTTGCCATATTCCATACTGATGAACCGCGTGCTTATATCAACAACTCAAATACGTTTACTGCTGCTGGAGAAAATCGCCATCAAGGTGCTGAGCTAACTGTCTTTGGTAGTCCAAGCGAAAACATGCGCCTCAATGCTGGTGTTACCTATTTAAGTGCTAAGCAAAAAGATACTGGTGATAGTGCATTAGATGGCAATCGAGTGATTGGTGTGCCTACCTTACAGAGCAATGTCAACCTAGAGTATGATTTGGCCGCCGTTGAAGGATTAACTTTAACGGGCGATATTATCCATACAGGTGCGCGTTATGCTGATGCCGCCAATACCTTAAAAGTTGATGGCTATACTACCCTAGATTTGGGTGCTCGCTATCGCACTATGCTGGCAGGACAAGACGTTACTCTAAAAGGTATGGTGACCAATGTCACAGGTGAAGACTACTGGCAATCTGTAGGTGGATTACCAGGCTATGGCTATCTAAATGCGGGTGAGCCAACGGCCTTAAAAGTATCGGCAACGTTCGATTTTTAAGCTTTATTAGTAGGCTTTATTAGCTTCCATAAAAGGGGTTAGGCGCGACCTAATCCCTTTCTGCTATCAAAAATTTATTTTATTACTGAGTTACTATGTCTTCTCGTACCACAGCGTCTTCTCATACCACAGCGTCTTCTCGTACGACTGCTTCTTTATATCATATGATTTGGGCGAATTATCGTCTGCCTTTTCTCAAAGTCATTCTGCTAAACCTGGTCAATGCCGCTGTCAGTGTCGGTATTATTGCCTATATCAATCATACCTTTATCAGTCAGCCAGTATTTGATACTTTATCTTGGCTCAGCTTGGGGCAGTTTTCCCTGCTGGTGTTGTTACTGCTAGTGACGACATTTTTATCGCAATATGCTTTGACTCGATTGGGACATCGATTTGTCTATGAGCTTAGAACCAAATTGGTCAAACAAATCATCGATACTACCGTTCCTCAGATAGACCATTTGGGTAGCGCACGCTTACTTGCCAGCTTATCCTCAGACATTCAATCGATTACCGTTGCTTTTGTCCGTATGCCAGAACTGGTACAAGGTATTATTTTATCTGTTGGCGTTGGGCTATATCTGGGTTGGTTGTCGTTGCCCTTATTGTTTATTGTGATGTTTTGGATTGTGATGACGATTTGGATAAGTACCATATTGGTCAAGCATGTCTATACGCATTTGACCGAGTTGAGAGAGATTAATGACGCGTTATATCAGGACTATCAATCGATAATAGAAGGTCGTAAAGAGCTGGCACTTAACCAACACCGAGCAGAAAAACTGTATACAGATGATTTTTTGGCTCATGCCAAATCGTACGAGAAGACCGTAACCAAATCTGATACTTTTCATTTATCAGCGGTGAACTGGTCCAATATTATGATGTTCGCATCGATTGGTATCGTGTTTGCAGTGGCCAATTATCTCGATATTCCGATGGGAGTTGCTACTACTTTTTCTTTGACGATTTTGTTTATGCAGTCGCCGCTCCTACATGCGGTTGGCGCTTACCCAACATTGCAGACCGCTCAAGTTGCACTAGAAAAGATACAGTCTTTAGAATTGGCCGAGCATCAGCTAAGCTTTGCGACAGATACTGTTGCACAGGACTGGCAGTCCATAACTCTGAATAATATCAATTATCGCTATGTAGGCAGTAGTCATAATAGTAATGCACCAGACACAGCAGTTAATAATAATGGTCAAAATAGCGATAACAGTGCTAACAGTGATAGCAATCAAAACCCTACCAATAACATCTTAAAGTCCGTCAATTTAACCTTGCAACGAGGTGACGTGGTTTTCTTAATCGGTGCGAATGGTAGCGGTAAATCCACTCTTGCCAAAATCATTACTGGTATCTTTACCCCTACTACAGGAACGGTACAAGTCGATGGACAAAGCGTTAATTCAGAGAACAATGCCGATTTTAGACAGCTGTTTTCTGCGATTTTTAGCGACCAGCATTTATTTAAACAGCTGATTGGAGTTCAAGGCCATGAGCCTGATGCGGACCTAGTGTCTGACTGGCTGCATAAGCTCAATCTACAAGAAAAAGTAAGCGTGTCTGACCATAAGCTCTCTACAGATAAACTGTCGCAAGGTCAGAGAAAACGCTTGGCCATGCTAATCGCCGTCGCCGAACAAAAGGATATATTACTGCTCGATGAGTGGGCAGCCGACCAAGACCCTGCTTTTCGTCGCGTGTTTTACCAAACGCTCATCCCTGAGCTAAAAGCCATGGGTAAGACATTGTTTATCATCAGTCATGATGACGGTTATTTTGAGCATGCTGATCGATTATTACTGATGAAAGAAGGCCGTCTCATTGAGCTAAATGCTGAAGAGCGACAGCGTGCTAGCAAAGATGCCATTGCTATGCTCAAGTAAGCAATGCTTTAACTACTAGCATGAACCGAGCTATTTCAAGCCCATAAAACGTTTGATCAACTTTAAGCTAAGTAGCAGTTAATCTGAGCATTTTTTAAGCAAAAAAAGGAGCGCCTTACGATAAGGCGCTCTTTTACTATATAAGGAATAACAGTATTCTGCTATTCGCTTATTTTAATAACTTCTGTAAAAACCCAACTCGAGAAATCACCAAGAAGTCTAATAGCGCGATAGCCACAATCGCAATAATAGCGGTCGGGAATATGATAGCCACAATTAATAAAGGAATAGCAAGCGGCCACCAGACGGAAACATTTAAGCCGCGAGCTGGTGGGTTTAATCCTACGTTATCACTCGCCTGACGAGGGCGACGCTGCCACCACATGATATAGCCACTGACACAAATAGCGATTACTGCTAGGCAAAACAGCACATTAGCCAGTACGCTCCACCATCCGAGCGTACCCATATGCAGCGCGATACCAGCCGCCATGAATTTACCAAACGCATTATAGTCGTCAAAATGAATATCAGCTAAGACATTACCCGAATAACGATCAATATGTACCGTACGATCTGCTATCGGACTTTTCATATCATAGCTCATTGAATCTTGGCTAATGGTCCAAACGCCTGTACTACCTTGTGGCAAGTTCAATTGATAACGCCCTTCAAAGCCGATTTCACGAGCGTAGCGATCCACCGTATCAATCATAATGGGTATGTTGGCGGCGATACCATCTTTACCCATAGTCGTGCCTGACACAGGCATTGGCGTCAGCTCAAGTACCCAAGGAACTTCTTTGGTGTCGCTTGAGTTTAGAGCACTGCCATGTGTGGGTGCATCAGTATGCGCCTCAGACGCTGCCGCACCATGTACATGCGGCGCTGGTGTAGACTCTTGCATAGCAGCGTGTTGACTGTGGTCAATCGATACGGGAACAGGCGCAACACCCCACTTACCTGCAGGAAACTGGCTCCATGCCTGCACCACTCTCTCACCCCATACACCTGCCCATGCCATGCCCGATATGCAGAAAAACAGTAGCAGCACAGATATCCAACTGCCCAATGTCGCATGAGTCGTACGGATAAAAGAGCGTTTTTTCTTATTGGTTACGCTCTCATTAGGTATCAGCATAGCTTTGACTGATTTACGTTTTTGCCACCACAGATACCAACCAGACAAAATCATTAAAATAGTCAATGATGCCGCCGTTTCTAACAAGTAATCACCAACTTTACCAATCAGCAAATCACTGTGAATATCGTTAAACGTACTATAAAGACCGCTACTGGTAGGCACACTTTGGACGATATCAGCCGTATAAGGGTTGACTGCCACCATATTGCTTTGGTCGTCTGATTTTATCTGAAATAAAGCCACCGTATCGGTATCACGAGGGGCGATATATTTAATCAGCGTGCTATCAGGCAAGGTGCTCAGCGCGTTCTTTGCTTGAGTAGAGACAGGTGCTTGAACCGTAGACTCTGGCACGACAACCGTTAAGCGGTCGTTGTCACGTCCTACTGTGTTGGACATAAACAGCATACCGAGCGCCGTTATCGCCAAAACAACTAAAAAAGGAGCAACAAAAATACCTGCATAAAAATGCCAGCGCCACACTGTGAAATAGCGTTGGTTGTTGGTGGGTTGGTTGGAGGGTGTGTCCATAAATGTGACCTTAAACAATCTTTGGTTGCTCAATAAACAACGTAAACCTATCGATAATAATGGTATATCTGCTTGCAAGACTAATCTTAAAAGGTCTCGCAAAGAACTAGGATAACGCCGATACAGCGATGTAAAAAATCTACTGTAAATAATTGTATTCAGAATGCTGCTGCATAATACGAGAAAAATCTGAGAAAAACCATCGTTTAAAATACATCGTTCAAAACAGTAAGTCTGCATGACTCTATTCGTAATACTGCTTCATTTGCAACACTGCGTCTCTACCTTTTTAAGTTCTGAAAATACTTCTCAAAACTGTCTCGTTGTAATTTTTTAATGATAATAATTATCATTAGTGTTATTATTAGCGTCGTTGCAAATTTGCTTTAACTGTCACAAATAATATTCAATCATTTTAGTCCAAGAGGAAATCTGATGCGGTCTCATCTAACCAATAACGTCATTCGCAAAAAATATCTCACCACAGCAGTACAAGTTGGCCTGATCATGGGTATGAGCCACGCCGCTTACGCTGTAGAGACGACAAACAATACTGAAAATGATGAGGCTGCTACACCCTCAGCCACCTTAGATGCTATTACCGTTTACTCAGATGGCTATCGTAGTACTGGCACCAAAACTGCATTGGATCCAAACGATGCGCCAATGAGTTATACCAGAATCGATCAAGACCTGTTACAAAAGCGTCAGGCAGATAGCGTCAATGCTGCATTACGTTATGAACCAGGTGTAAGCGCTGAGAGCCGCGGTACAGTCTCTATCTTTGACGAATACAACATTCGCGGATTTAAGACCTATTCAAACTTTTATGACGGTCTAAGATTGCCTTATGATGGTACATATAACCTGATGCCCCAAGTAGATATCTATGCAACTGAAGCGGTCGAGGTAGTGAAAGGTTCGGCATCTTCATTGTATGGTTATGCAGCACCTGGCGGTATGGTCAATCAAATCGCCAAAGCACCTAAAAGCACTCAAGAAAACGAAATCCAGCTACGCTTTGGTACTCAAAACCTAAAAGAAGTGGCTATCGATAGCACGGGGCCTATCACCGACACTTTGGATTATCGATTTGTGGCGCTAAAACGCCAAAAAGATGGTCAAATGCAAACTACGGAAGAAGAGCGTCTATTGATAAATCCATCGCTTAAATGGCAAGCGACTGATGATGTCTCGGTACTTGCTAACCTCTTTTATCAAGACGATCCCGACATGGTACCCTCTACCCCATTACCTGCTGTCGGTACTGTCTATAATGCCAGCTATGGCAAATTGGGTAGCGATGCTTATGCAGGCGATAAATGGAATAAATTTAGCAAAGAAGTATTTATGCCAAGCGTCACCGTAAACTGGGACATCAATGATAAGTTAACGTTTAAACATATCACGCGCTATACCGATGCCGAAGCGCAGCAGCGCAATATGTATAACAATGAAGGATTTGTAGAGGGTAGTGATACGATTCTAGACCGTATAGCTTACACAACAGATGAAAGCATGAAAAACTGGACCACAGACAACCAGCTGGCCTATAAGTTTGATACCGCCAATACCTCACATAACCTACTGTTTGGTATTGAGTATCAAGAGACAGACAGCACCGCAACTTATTATGACGCTGGCGCAGATGGCACACCAAACCTTGACTTATCGAATCCAGATTTTTCACAAATCAGCACCGATATTCTACCATTAGATACCTTTAGTCGATACGATGATATCGAACAAAGCCAGCTTGGACTCTATGTGCAAGATGAAATGACGTGGCAAGACTGGACAGTGGTGGCAGGCTTACGACATGATAAATTCAAAAGTATCCTTGATCGAACCGATACATCGAAAGGTGTAATCCCTAGCGAAAAAATGATCGACAATGACGCGTCAGAAACCAGTGGACGTCTTGCTGCTATTTATAACTTTGATAATGGTCTATCACCGTTTTTGAGCTATTCGCAGTCATTTCAGCCAGTGGTCGGTAGTAACTTTATTACCAATGAACCATTTGAACCGACCACTGCCGATCAATTAGAAGCTGGTATCAAATATCTGTCTCCAGACCGTGCGACCAAAGGAACGTTTGCGGTATTTGATATTGCCCAAAAAAATGTCGTTGTGTCAGATTACGTCAAATATACAGATCAAACACAAACTGGTGAAATTGAGTCAAAAGGCTTTGAGATATCAGGTAGCCGTATGCTCAACGATTGGGTAGATCTCTCGGCAAGCTATAGCTACACCGATGCTGAGATCACAGAAGAAGAAATTAATCCTGAAGTGGTCGGCAACACTCCTGCCCAAACTGCTAAACACAAAGCCACGCTATGGGCAGACTACTATGCTACGGACAAACTCACTCTCAATGCTGGCATTCGCTATGAAGATGGCATGCAAATTGATAAACAAAACACAGATGAGCTACCAAGTGTGACCTTGGTTGATATTGGTGGCAGTTATCAGATCAACCCTATGCTCGCTGTCGGTGCTAGTATCAATAACCTCTTTGATAAGACTTATGTTAGTTCTTGCTATGACATTAACAACTGCTGGATGGGACCTGAGCGTCAAATGACAGTCAGTCTAAAAGCCAACTTTTAATCAAATTTATCCGTAGCGGGTTGGTTCTATTAGTAAGCCAACTCGTTGTTAGAAGGAAAGCACAATATGGCAAAACCTACTCCAAGAGTACTAGAAGTTATTGGCACTAGATACATTACGCCAAATATGTACCGTGTCACGCTTGGCGGTGCTGGCATGGTTGATTTTCCTATCGATCAAGAAAGTGCTTATATCAAACTGATATTCCCTCAAGATGCAGGTAGCCGCCCACTGATGCGTACTTATACAGTGAGCGTGCAACGTGATGACGCAATAGATGTTGATTTTGCTTTACATGAGACGGAAGGACCTGCATCGGCATGGGCACGAAATGCGCAAGTCGGCGATCAAATTTTAATAGGTGGTCCAGGGCCAAAAAAACTCATTAACAATGAAGCAGATTGGTTTTTATTAGTCGGCGATATGACCGCGCTACCAGCGATTACGGTCAACTTAGCCCAGTTGCCTACTGAGGCTCGTGGTTACGCAGTACTTGAAGTGACGACTGAGGCAGATCGTCAGACGCTCAAAAAACCAGAGAACGTCGAGATACATTGGGTGATTAATGCGCATCCAAATGCAGACGATAGCCCCTTACTGGACTGTGTTAAATCTTTGAGCTGGCTTGATGGTCAACCTGCCGTTTGGGCTGTGTGTGAGTTCCATAGTATGCGTGCATTGCGCCAGTACTTCAAAGTTGAGCGCGCAATACCAAAGACGCATTTATATGTTTCTAGCTACTGGAAAGTCGATAGCACAGAGGATCAGCATAAAATCGTCAAAAGTCAGGATGCGCAAACGGAAGATCAGTAATTACGTATTTCGAAACAAAAAAGGAGGAGCTAAGATTAGCCCCTCCTTTTTTATCAATCATCACTTATCATACTTCGACCACCTTACCCTCTTCTACTCTACTAATCGTCAGCCCCGTAAACCCGAATAGCAGTGTCAACAGTAACGACAAATAACAGAAGAACGCATAAGGCAGATAATCTAATACCGGTACCCCTAACGCCTGACTGATAAACACCCCGCACACACTCCAAGGTACCAGCGGATTAATCACTGTTCCTGCATCCTCAATCGTCCGCGACAGATTCTTTGGATGTAAATGTAGACGCTCAAACGTCGAACGAAAGGCCGTACCTGATAATAGAATACTCAAATACTGCTCACCGATTAGCACGTTAATGCTTAGTGCCGACATCGCTGCAGCGAATATCGCTCGTCCAGATGTCGTCAATGTATCTTTAATACCAGACAGCAATGCTGGCAAAATCCCTAGTGCCGTTAGTAACCCGCCTAGACTCAGTGCCAGTATCACAATCGCCTGTGTAAAAAACATACTCTGCACACCGCCGCGTGACAGCATGCCGCCCACCTCACCCAGCTCTAATGATTCAGCAGGAGCATACCCTCCAAACAGATAACCACCCAATTGACCAAAGCTTGGTGAACTGTGTACATAAGTAATAATCAATGCCGCGGCAATCGTACAGATAATCGTATAAATCGCATTGACCCGAAACAGGGCTAGCCCAACCAATATCACAAATGGCAGTACCGAATACCCATGTACCAAACCACTGTCTATCAATTGTCCTTGCAATATGGTCACTTGACTCAGATCAGCGCTAGTCGTCTGTCCTGAAAACATCCAAAACAAGATCACCGTCAGTATCCACGCAGGGACTGTCGTATACATCATATTGCGAATATGCTCAAACAGATCGATACCCACTACAGAGGACGCAATCGTACAAGTATCAGACAAGGGCGACATCTTATCACCAAAGAACGCCCCTGACACCACAGCCCCCGCTGCTATCGCCACATTGGCATCAAAGGCGTTACTCATACCAATAAACGCCACGCCAAGCGTTGCTGCAGTCGTCAAACTACTACCCAAAGCAATACCGATAATAGAGGTCAAAATAAAGGCAGAAATATAATAGTATTCAGGTGAGATCAGCTGAAAGCCTACATACATCAGTGTAGGTATTGCTCCTGACATCATCAGAGCCGCCACCATCAGTCCAATAAAGAAGAACAAATAGATGGCACCAATACCACGCATGACACCTGAGGCCATTTGCGCTTGCATGTCATCAAAGCTGAGTCCTTTGTACATACCGATAGCCAGTAGCACACAGATGGCGAGGATAAGAGACAGATGAGGCACCCAGCCAAAGCCGATCATGGTGATACCCATGATACCGATGACGATGGTGGATATGATAAAGGCGAGCTTGGTACTGATTAATGTGAGGGGTTTTGGTGGCATGACACATCCTTAAAATGCCAGCTCAGGCTGGCATTAGAGTGGGTTTGAATTTGGGAGCGTTAGTTTTATAGCGTTAGAAAACGGGTTTGCTAGCGAATAACCGAATGACTTATGCGTTACTTATTAAGTAAGTCATCGGTCTTAGCTGCCATGACAAAATCATTGCGATGCAACCCTTTAATACTATGCGACCACCAAGTGACCGTAGCCTTGCCCCACTCTACCAATATACCCGGATGATGTCCTTCTGCTTCAGCGATTTCTGCCAGTTGATTGGCAAATGCCATTGCTGAGACGAAACTTTTAAATTTATACTGACGCTGCAATTGCTGAATGCCATCTATTTCGATCAATGACCAATCAGGAATTTGCGGTAATAGTTCTCGTGCTTCGGCTTCATCAACTTTCGGTGCGCCAATGCGGCAAGCTTCGCAGCTGTTTTGTGATAGTGCTGTCATAATAAAATCCTTTTATAATGGCTGTTTTCGATGTCAGTTTTTAATGGTTGTTTTGATAGCTACTTTCTAATACTCGTACGTTCATGTTGATATAGCTTTGCTGCTATCTCAATATTCCGCACTGAAGTGTTTGTTTTCATGTTTAATTTTGAATTGACGTCTTTAACGAGTTTTTTCTGGATAGGTCGGCTCAAATAGTCCAAGCGACATAGCTTTTTTGACCGCACCCATGATGTCACTATTGACGATATCAAATAAGGTATCTAATTCATCAATGGCATAGTAGATCGGCTGTATCTGATCAATACGATAAGGCGTACGCAATACATCGAGCAAATCAAACGCTCGGTGCTCAGGTTGAGACTGAGGTTGAGATTGTGGCTTATTTTGAGCGATTGAAAGCTCTTGCGGCGTCCGATCAAGTGCGTAGATCGTTTCAGAAGGTGAGCTTAATATACCGCCGCCGTAAATTCTACGATTTTCTACGCGACTGCCGACCAATCCAAACTCAATAGTGAACCAATACAGTCGTGCTAAAAACCAGCGCTCCTCTTTCGTTGCACTCAAACCAAGCTTACCATACGTCTCATTAAAGGCTGCAAACGCAGGATGGGTCAATAGCGGACAATGCCCAACGATTTCATGAAAGATATCAGGCTCTTCAATATAGTCCATATCATCGAATCGACGAATAAACGTCGCCACAGGAAAGGACTTATTGGCCAGTAGTTTGAAAAATTTACCAAAGCTGATTAATGCAGGCACAGCGGCGGTCTGCCAACCTGTGGTCGCTTGTAATACCTCGTCAATATCTCGTAGCTGAGGAATACGTGTGGTCGGTAGGTTTAACTTAGTTAAACCCTCTAAATATGCAGTACACGCACGATTGGGCGTTTGTTCCGCTTGACGTGCCAGCAGCGCTTGCCACATCGCATGCTCATCATCACTATAGTGAATATGACCATGACTATCGGGTTGGTGTGAGATATACGGTTGTTTTTTATTTGTCGCATTAGAATGACTGGACGCATCGTTGCTTTGCTTATTAGTCGCAACGCTATTGGTACCGATGGCAGTATTAAGAGAATCTATCTGTGATAGGCGTTCCATGCCTGTATTCCTTTTATCGCAATGAGAGCATTACCTTTGCTGTCGTGCTTGTAGGTAATACTCCTATTAAGGACAACACAAACTCCTTTTGTCTTGTCCATTGATTAAATATGGTCTAAGCGTTAGATAATATTATAGGGTTTCAGTCTCTGGCTGACCGACTGTACCGCGACGTACTTGGTCGCGCTCTATCGACTCAAACAACGCTTTAAAGTTACCTTCACCAAAGCCATCGGCATAATCACCTTTACGCTGAATGAACTCAAAGAATACTGGGCTACCCAAAATAGTTTCAGAAAAAATCTGTAGTAGCAGACGCGGTGCACCGCCTTCTGTCGTACCGTCTAACAAGATACCGCGCGTTTGCAAGTCAGCGACATTTTCACCATGGTTCGGTAAGCGCTCGCTCAGCATTTCATAGTAAGCAGCATTTGGTGCGGTCATAAGCGGAATACCAGCCGCTTTTAGCTTATCGATACTGGCAAACAAGTCATCACTGGATAGCGCAATGTGCTGAATACCTTCGCCATTGAAATGCATTAGGTACTCTTCGATTTGACCACCGCCCTGTTTGGCTTCTTCATTCAGTGGAATACGGATTTTTCCATCGGGTGCGGTCATGGCTTTACTGGTTAGTCCCGTGTACTCACCTTTGATATCAAAGTAACGAATCTCGCGGAAATTAAAGATACGCTCATAGAATTTTGCCCAGTACGCCATGCGTCCACGATAGACGTTATGCGTTAAATGGTCGATAACTTTGAAACCATAGCCGACAGGGTTTCTGTCGATATCTGCAAAGAACTCAAAGTCGACATCATAGATAGATTCGCCGTCTTTATAACGGTCAATCAAATAGATTAGTGAGCCGCCAATACCTTTGATAGCAGGCAATCTAAGCTCCATCACCCCAGTTGGCACGTCTACTGGCTGCGCACCCATTTCTACCGCACGCTCATACGCTTTTTTGGCATCTTTTACCCGAAAGCCCATGCTACAAGCACCAGCGCCATGCTCTTCAACGAAGTAACTGGCTTGGCTTTTTGGCTCGCGGTTTAGGATAAGGTTGATATCACCTTGGCGATATAGCGCAACATCTTTTGAACGATGATTGGCGACATGAGCAAAACCAAGCTGCTTAAACAATGCGTCGACTGCATCAGGCTGCGGAGAAGCAAACTCGACAAAATCAAATCCATTTAGTCCCATTGGGTTGTCAAATAAATCTGCCATTGCAATTATCCTTAATTTCAATTGGTAATAGAAAATCGATGAGTAGTAAAAGTCGATCAATAGTAAAAATCTATAAAACGATTAATAATCAATCTTTATTGTTGACGTTGTATTTATATTAGATTAGCTTTATTTATAAGACTAATTGTTTTTTATGATTTATTTATCAGGTTTACTTATGAATATCAGCATTCGCCAATTGACCGCATTTATCAAAGTCGCTGACAACGGCAGCTTTACTCGTGCCAGCGAACAGATGTATTTGACTCAATCTGCTGTTAGTGGATTGATTAAGGAATTAGAGACTGGCCTCGGTATCGTGCTGTTTGATCGCACCACTCGCCAGTTATCTTTGTCAGCAGTAGGACGGCATCTACTACCGCAAGCGCGGCGCATATTGAATGAAATGCAGCTGTTTGAAAATGAAGCAAGTAGCTTGACCAGCTTGGCCCAAGGTCAGGTGCGCTTGGCGGTATCACAGTTTGCAGCGTCTTCCCTACCTGCCGTCATTGCCCAGTTTGCCAAAGAATATCCAAATATTGGCGTCTCACTATTGGACTGCTCAGCCGAGAATTTGCTCAAGCATATTCAAGATATCGAAGTCGATTTAGGGGTTGGTACCGAACTTGGCTTTATAGAAACTGAAGATGACATCGGGGCCGACCTGTTGTACCAGCTACCATTTTGCGTGGTTATGCCAAACAATCATGCACTGGCACAAAGAGACGAAATTACTTGGCAAGATTTATTAGAGACACCGCTAATTACCTTACAAGGTCCGTTCCTAGATCAAGTAACCGCAGAGCTCGACGACTCTATCTCCGCTCATGTTCAACAAGCTCGATACAAGGTGAACTTTATGTCCACCGCGCTTGAGATGACACGCCAAGGCTTTGGTATCACTCTCTGTCTGCCCTATATGCCTGAAGTTATTGATTGGGTCAGCGCCAATGGACTGCTGATGCGACCACTCACTCAACCAGTCAAAATGCGGCAATTTTTTATTTATCAACGTGCTTCACGGGCGCTCTCTCCGGCGACAATTGCTTTTAAGCAGTTTTTGCAAACGTATTTTGCGACCCATTATAACGACCTACATCACTCTGACTCATCGTCTAGCGAATGACGTATAGCCCCTCAAATGCCTTTGATAAGCAGATAAATAACTTATTTGGGTATTTATTTTACTAATTGCACCAGATAACCCACTCTCATGTTGAGTTAATCATCAATTTGCTCTATGATTTTCGGCTGCTCGGTTTATATTTTTATAAGGAAATGGCATGTTTGAACGTATCGATTATTACGCTGGTGATCCAATCTTAGGTCTTATGGAAAAATACTCAGCAGATAGCAATCCTAACAAGGTCAATTTAGGTATTGGTATTTATTATGATGAGAGTGGCGTATTGCCTGTACTCGACTGTGTAAAAACAGCCGAAGAGCGTATTGCTGATCCTATCGCACCGCGTCCATACCTGCCAATGGCAGGCCTACCAGGCCACCGTAAAGGCTGTCAGGAATTACTGTTTGGTAAAGACGCTCAGATTTTAAAAGACGGCTTAGTTGCCACTATCGCTACAATCGGTGGTTCTGGCGCGTTGAAAGTCGGTGCTGAATTTATTCATGACTGGTTCCCACAAGCTAAGTGCTATGTGAGCGATCCAACATGGGGCAACCATATTGCTATCTTTGAAGGCTCTGATGTAGAAGTCGGTAAATACCCGTACTACGACAAAGCCAACAGCAGCATCAAATTTGATGAAATGATTGCGTTTTTTGAAACATTAAACAAAAATGACGTCATTTTGCTACACCCATGCTGCCATAACCCAACCGGTATGGATTTGACCCAAGCGCAATGGGATACCGTACTCAACGTCGTGAAGGCGCGTGAGCTGATTCCATTCATGGACATCGCTTATCAAGGGTTTGGCGAAGACATGGACAGCGACGCTTACGCTATTCGTAAAGCGGTTGAGATGGGCTTGCCATTGTTTGTTAGCAACTCATTCTCTAAAAACTTATCGCTATACGGCGAGCGCGTCGGCGGCCTATCAGTCGTCTGCCCAACCGTAGACGAAACCGAGCGCGTATTCGGTCAGCTAAACGCAACCGTACGCCGTATCTACTCAAGCCCGCCGTCACATGGTGGACGTGTGGTCGATATCGTCATGAACGATGAAGCGCTACATGAGCAGTGGGTTGGCGAAGTTTATGCGATGCGCGACCGTATCAAAGCCATGCGCCTAAAGCTAAAGTCAGTGTTAGAAGCCAAAATCACTAACCGTAACTTCGACTACATCACTCGTCAAAACGGTATGTTTAGCTTTACTGGTCTCACGCCTGAGCAAGTCGAACGCCTACAGACCGAGTTTGGTATCTATATGGTTTCTAACTCACGTATGTGTGTGGCTGGCCTAAATACCAGCAACATCGACTATGTGGCCAATGCCATGGCAGACGTCTTAAAAGACTGATTAAACCACGTAAGCCATGTTACTCAATATGTAACTTGATAAAAAATAAACGCGGATAAGAAAGGCTGAGCGATTGCTCGGCCTTTTTTTGTGCTTAGCATTTAACCAAAATTATTTCGTCAAAACTATTTTATTAAAATCATCTAGTCAGAACCGTTTAGTCAAAACAACGACAACCACTTTTCAAAGCAGCCTTTTCACAAAAGACATTGCACAAAAAACTTGCAATCCATATATCAATAAATTACATTATACGTAAGTAATTAATTATAACGTAATTCATAATGTATATTAGCAAGGAGCAAATCATGTCAACGACTGACAGCACCCTCACCTCTTTTATCGATATCGCTGCTGACTCTGACTTTTCTATTCACAACCTTCCTTATGGCATCTTTAGCGAGACCAAAGACGCTGCTGGTGATAGCAAGCGCCGTGCAGGCGTTGCCATCGGTGAGCATGTACTGGATCTATCTGTACTCGAAGCCGAAGGATTATTAAGTTTGAACGGTGGTCCGTATTTTGACCAGTCCACTCTAAATGCTTTTATTGATTCTGGTCGAGACAATTGGACGCAAGCACGTACGACGATTCAGACACTGCTGTCTAGCGACAATGACACCCTACGTGACAATGCAGACTTACAGAAAAAGGCGCTAGTCAAGCAAGCAGACGTCACCATGCATTTGCCAGTGCAAGTACCGGGCTTTACCGATTTTTACTCATCGAAAGAACATGCGACCAACGTCGGCACCATGTTCCGCGATCCAAACAACGCCCTATTGCCTAACTGGACCGAAATGCCTGTCGGCTATAACGGACGCGCCAGCACCGTCATCGTCAGTGGAACGGATATCGTGCGTCCATCCGGTCAGCTAAAGCCTAGCCCTGACGACCGCCCTATCTTCTCTGCCTGTAAGCGCTTGGATTTTGAGCTAGAGACCGCATTTGTCGTTGGTAAAGGTAATCATATCGGTCAGCCAATCGCCGTAGATGATGCTGCTGATCATATTTTTGGCATGGTGTTGCTCAATGACTGGTCAGCCCGAGATATCCAAAAATGGGAATACGTGCCATTAGGTCCATTTAATGCCAAGACCTTTGCCTCCGAGGTGTCTCCTTGGATTGTCACTATGGATGCATTGGCTCCGTTTAAAACAGCTTGCCCAACTCAAGAACCCAAGCCGCTTGCTTATTTAAATGAAAAATCGAGCGACAACAGCTTTGACATCAATCTATCGGTTGAATTACTACCTAAAAATGCGGAAACAGCGACCATCATTTGTGAGACCAACTTCAAATACATGTATTGGTCAATGGCACAGCAGCTTACCCACCACACCATCACTGGTTGCAAAGTTGAAGTCGGTGACATGATGGGCTCAGGTACGATTTCAGGCCCAACACCTGACTCTTATGGCTCAATGCTAGAGATTGCTTGGAACGCTACCAAACCAGTCACGCTTGAAGGCGGTGAGACGCGCAGCTTCATCGAAGATGGTGACACGGTCATCATGAAAGGCTATAGCGAAAAAGACGGCATCCGTGTTGGCTTTGGTGAAGTACGCGGCAAGGTATTACCAGCACTGAGCTTTGATTTTGATAAATAGTATTTAAGAAATAACATAGACAGAGAAATAGCAAAATAGGCGTGAAAATTCTCATGCAGGCGGATAGGAAAACAAACGCATTCACCTACTCATAGTTATGTGAATAAAGCCAAATGAGTAACACGTCTTATCAAAAGGACATTGATATGAGCTTTCAAATTGAGAAAATTCATCATGTGGCTTACCGCTGCAAAGATGCCAAAGAAACCGTCGAATGGTATAAAAAAAATCTAAACATGGATTTCATTTTAGCATTCGCAGAAGACCATGTGCCTTCGACCAAAGCCTTTGACCCCTATATGCACGTCTTTTTGGACGCTGGTAATGGCAATGTCTTAGCATTTTTCGAAGTACCCAATCAACCTGAGATGGGCTTTGATCCAAATACCCCAAGCTGGGTGCAGCACTTAGCGCTAAAGGTTAAGGACCGTGACGAGCTAATCGTTGCCAAAGAGCATTTAGAAAATGCCGGCATTGATGTCATTGGCGTGACCAATCACGGCATCTTTCACTCGATTTATTTCTTTGATCCCAATGGTCATCGTCTAGAGCTGACCTATGATGATCCAACCTCAGAAGACAAAGTATCGATGATTACAGATGCCATCAAGCAAGACATGCTAGATGAGTGGTCTCGTACCAAACGCGCCCCAGCACATACACAGTTTTTGCATAGTGATGAGTTGGCTGAAGCACGCGAAGTTGCTCCTGTCGGCGAGTAACTCTCCTGTAATCCTGCTTGCTACGTTTTTAAATGATTAGTTAATCATCGCTTTAATTATAAAGGTGCTAATTGACGACCTACTCTAGGTATCAATAAATAGCGAACCATATATCACCATCATGAAAGGACTCTATGATGAAAATAAGAACCCCTCTAGGAATACTCTTAGCCGCCTCGCTTGCGATGACTGGTTGCTCCAATAACGACCAAACAACAGGCGCGTCTACAGATGCAGGTGAAGTGACAACGTTGCGGTTCTCACACTTTATGACTGCCACTGACAATATAAACACCGAAGCGTTAGAGCCATGGGCAAAGAAAATTGAAGCGGATTCAAACGGCCGCTTAAAGATTGAGATCTACCCTTCTGCAACGCTCAGCAAACCAGGGGCTACCTATGACGCTACGGCGAAAGGTAGTGTGGATATTGGTATGCAAGCACAAGGATATACAGCAGGACGATTTCCTTTGACTCAAATTGTAGAGTTGCCAGGCATCACTAATACTGCACAGCAGCAGAGCTGTATACTTCATAAGCTATATAATGACGGTATCATTAAAGACGAGTACGAAGACACTCACTTGCTCGCTTTGATAGGGACTGGTCAAGGTGCGCTTCATACGGTTGATAAACCGATTCGCACGCCAGCCGACATGAAAGGTCTACGTATTCGCCAACCTTCTGCGGTTGCTAGCCATATTATCGAAGCAACTGGTGCTGCACCTGTCGGCATGCCTGCCAGTGATACTTATACCTCTCTGCAGCGCGGTGTCATTGACGGGCTCAGCTTTACTTGGCAACCCATTCAAGCATTTCGCCTTGATGAGCTGATCAATACGCACACCAATATTCCTTTTTATAATTCTACCTTTGTAATTAGCATGAACAAGGAGAAATACAACCGTTTGCCCGATGACCTCAAAAAAGTAATCGATGATAATTCTGGCGCAGAGCTAGCAGCGCATATCTCTAAAGTATTTGACGTTAGCAATGCCAAAGCAATGGCCGCTGCCAAAGAAAAAGGCGATATTATGATTGATATCCCTGATCCACTCAACGACCCAGATTGGAGAGGTCCATTAATGGAAGGTTCGCAGCATTACCTTGATGAAGTAAATGCAACTGGCCTAGATGCTGACAACGTATACGAAAAAGCAAAAGCGGCCAGTAGCGGCTGTATGGTTTAGAGGCTGAATTGAAGGATCGCCCTAGCTTATAGCATCATATACTGGCTAGGCAATTTGATAACGCTGCGCTATCGCCAGTATTTGCTCAACCACATTATGTTGCTCACTCATAGGCAATTGCTCTGTTGTTCCAATGATAGTAATAGCATATTCTAGCGGTAAATCCTCACCAGCAGTTTGATCACTACTCGTGGATGGTTTAGCAGCACTATTGGCAATCTGTGGCAATATCACAGGTATCGTAATGGCGTTAATCCCTATGAGCATATCGCCCGTCACTGTCGCATAGCCTTGAGTACGAATTTTGGCCTGTAGCTGGGTAAAGTACTGCCACTTATCGGCCATATCTACGGTAGTATTACTCGTATGCCACTCAGCTGCGACCAATGGCTGAATGACGGCATCAGGTTGATAACTGGCAAATAACTGCCCTGTGGCTGATGTCGTCAGAGGCATACGTGAGCCGATGCGAGTAATGATACTAATCGGACTGTCTGGCTCAACGGACTGAATAATAATAGGGCCTTCGCTAAACCATTTGGCAATTTGCACACCACAGTTTAAGGTATCTTTGATTTCATTAGCCACTTGTGTGAGACGTGCCAAAAGATTGTTTTGGTTAAGTTCCGTATGTCCTAATGATGCCAATGCATTGACTCTATCGCCAAGCCCATAGCGACCATCATCAAGCTTACGCGCGTAGTTTTTGCGGATGAGACTGACTAAGTAACGATGGGATTTTGCTGGATGCATTTGCATGGCTTCAGCGATATCCTTTAGCATCATAGGCTCATTACGGTCGATCAGCACATCGAGTAACGACAGCCCAATCTCAAGCGACTGAACCCCACTTTGGTTTTTATTGCTGATAGAACTGTCTACAAGGGTTTTGTCTGCTGGCATGATTTGCTCGATTCTGGTGTGCTTGGTTATTTTTTAATTTTGCTTGTTAGTGGTTTGTTCAATAAGGGTTTGCCCGATCAAATATCACTGAGATACAGATCTTACTTCATAGTATTTACTCTTTTCAAAACACATATACATAAGGACATGAATCATGATGACACTTTATGGCTACTTTCGTAGTAGCACGTCTTACCGTACTCGTATCGCTATGAACCTAAAAGGCTTAGATTACGATGATATCACGATCAATCTGGCACAGGATGAACAGTTAGAATCTGCCTTCAAAGCAATTAATCCACAAGGATTAGTGCCTGTCCTACAAGCTGACGATTTATTATTATATCAAAGTCCAGCTATCTTGGAGTGGTTAGAAGAGGTCTACCCTGAGCATCCATTATTGCCTAACGATGCTGCTGGGCGTATGCAAGTACGCGCACTGAGCGCCATGATTGGTTGCGACATCCATCCAATTAATAATCGCCGCATTTTACAGTACCTACGCAATGAGCTGTCAGTAAATGAGGAAGATGTGATTGCATGGTGCAATCGCTGGATCAGTGAAGGTTTTGCCGCTTTAGAAACACGCTTAGCTGCGGATAACAATCGCGGACAATTCTGCTATGGGGACAGTCCTACTCTCGCAGATTGTTATTTGATTCCGCAAGTCTCTTCTGCTCGCCGCTTCAAAGTAGATTTGAGCGCTTATCCCAATATCGTCGCTATTGATACTCATTGCCGTACACTAAAAGCGTTCGCAGATGCCGATCCTATGATGCAGCCTGATGCACCGAAACGTGATGCCTAATTTGAGACAGTTTTTATAGGATACCTATCTTTATAGAATATTTATCTTCTCGGCCAAATATCAAGTGACTTAGAATTAACACTTAGTATTTGGTCTGGCTTTATTCTTCACACCTTCATATTTTCGCAGCTTAACCTCTAGCTTTATCGCTTAACTTTGCCTCATTGATTATTATTTATTCAATTTTTACAATATAATTTTTAATATATTTATATTAACGGTTGTATGGTGGGCAGCTGTTGGTTATTCTTTATATAAGCATTTGTCATCGCTCAAATTTGTACTTTATTAGCTATAGAAAAAAGTACTGTCTTATTCATCACAATAAGGTTGAACAATATGAATGATATATCCTCATCAGAGATAACCACCCTACCATCGGATGCAGCAAACAAGATTTATGCATCAGCAATCATGTTTAGAGATGAAACAGAAAGCGCTAGAAAAATTGCACCCGTGGTAGTCAATAAACTTTCAGAATTTGCATTATTTAGAATGGGGTTGCCTAAATCGTTAGGAGGATGGGCAGGCAACCCAGTAGAAACGCTAAAAACTTATGAGACGTTGGCCAGTGCTGAGGCCTCCGTTGCTTGGATCGTTTGGAACAACCATTTGGCCTGTACATTCGGTCGATTTTTGGACGAGTCCAGTATGAAAGAAGTATACAGTGACCCATCTCATATTTATGCCAATTCAGCACGTCCTGAAGGCGTGGCCCAAACAGTAGATAATGGCTACATGGTATCAGGACAATGGACACTCGTCTCTGGATGCCAATTGGCTGACTGGTTTGTACTCCGTTGTCTCGTTATCTCCGAAGGCTCTCCTACAACCCTTGGCCCAGGTGCAAATTTAAAGCTATTTTTTATTCCCAAAAAGGATGTAAAAATCATTGATACGTGGGATGTGGGCGGCCTAAATGGTACAGGTAGCCACGATATAATCGTCAAAGACACTTTTGTCAAAGAGGCTTATGCAGTTGACTTTGATAGTCCTGTGGCTGTCGATACTGCCTACAGTCGTCTGCCTATCGGTTGTATCAATGCTGCTGGCTGTGCGGCGATGGCGCTAGGCGTATTGAAAGCCGCTATGGATGACTTGGTTGATATGTGCCTTGAGAGGGTAACGCCTGGTAAGAGTCCAGATCTACGCGACCGTGCAACGGTACAGGCTACTATTGCTAAGAGCAAAACAATACTAGCATCGAAACGCGCCCAACTGCATTATAGTGTCGAGGTACTGTGGAAAGAGGCACAGCAGCAGAACACCTTTACTGATATACAGCTTGCAGATGTATGGGCCGCTTCTTGTGAAGGCGCAAGAGAAGCTCGTGACATGGTATCTGAAATTTACGCAGTCGCAGGCACAGCCTCCCTATATAAAAAGCATAAGATAGAAAGGGCGCATAGAGATATTCATGCGATTTTGCAGCATGGCATTATTCAACCTCACTGGATGAATCAAGCAGGTATGGCCTATGTTGGACTGAAACCGAATGGTGCAATGTTCAGAATATAGAAGCCCTTAATTATAAATAATAAGCGCTTGTGAGACACAATTTACAAGCGCTTATTTTGATTCATCGACATTATTGCTGCATCAATTGTTTATCTTTAAGCCGTAAAAAAGCAAAACATTAGATGTCTTGCTTTTTTATAGTCTACCGATAGCTACAATTGAGAGGTTTTGTTAGTCAAAATGGAAACCTGCACCCACTGCGCCGCCTACGTTTCCTTGAGTATCTGCCGAACCATTTACCTTAATGACCCAGCGACCGTCGTTAGATAATTTAGAGAAACCAATTGCTACAGCACTTTCTCCGTTATAGGTACCGACACCGCCACCAATCAGTGACTTACCTGCGATATAAGCCTGAGGCATTGCCGACATTGCCATTGCCCCGGAGATACCTGCATTTGCATCATCTTCTACTTCGTCGATTTTGTAGCCAAGATCGCTCATATTGTTATTGAGTCGACTATCAAGCGCACTAAGCTGACTATAATTGACGGCGTCTGTTGCTTCGACCCCATCGGCGACACCAGTCATACGTTGGTTGCCAGCATATAGACCTTGAGACGTCATACTTGGCCCATCTTGCATACTGATACCCTCACTATTGATAACCGTTGTCCCAACTGTGACACTATCAACGCTGATATTACCGTTTAGATCAAACTTAATACTACTGCCATCTGCTGTGGTGGTGATGTTATTGCCACCAGTGAAACTGAGGACACTCTCATCGCCAATTGGTTTATTGATATTAGCGCCACTGTCTGCGCCAAAATTGAGTCCAGCATCTAGCTTATCCGTATTGGTTTCGATATTCGTAGTATTGGTCGTGATATTGCTGGTATTCGTAGCAATATTTGTCGTATTGGTCGCGATATTGGTTGTATTAGTGGTAATGCTCTCTGTGTTAATTTGAACATTTTCACTAATTTCAATCGTGCCTTGTCTGATAGAAGCAATCGCACCATCAATATTGCTTTCACCCGTTCCACCAATGTCACTGTTGGTAAAAGTACCATCTTCGGCATTGTAAACAGTGTCACCACCGATAATACTGCTGATACCAGTGCCTTGGGCATAAAGCTGACCACCGTTTATGGCGTCCTGACTTGTCGCCGAAACTTCTCCATTTTGAACGTTGGTAATTTTGGTATCAGCGGCATCAATACCACTTTTCGTAACACTCGGACCACCTACAATAGTCAGTCCATTGTCATTCATAACCGTACCCCCAGTGGTTACGCTATTCAAAGTAATATCTGGGTTAAGATCAAAGCTAATATCATTAGCATTGGTAGGTATGGCTGCAGCCTGCAATGATGGACTACTATCGAAAGCAGCCACATCACTCACTGATTTCCTAGATACCTTGATATTACCGTCTTTACTACTGAGGTCGACAGCATCTCCTTGTTTTACCATCGTAGCGATATCACCTTGAGCGGTGATGCCCCAACCTTGATCCAAGGCAATGGCGACATCTTTTAACTGCCCAACATTGACAGCATCCGTATTTAGCACACCTTCCCCAACGTTGCGAATGGTGTTGCCTCCATTGTCTAGACCACGGCTACTCAATGAGACCTGAGAAACCATTCTATTCACGCCATTTCCAACGAAGGTAAAGCCTGCATCACTCATGATGCTGTTACCTATCTGTATACTGCCATCATCTCCAAGGTCTAACTGATTATTCAGTTTTACTTGGACGCCAGTCGCAGAAGCGACAGTAGTCAGATTGTTATCTCCTGTGACATTGATCGTATCGCCTAATGCAAATTGCTGATCATTAGCACTATTGCCGTCACCAATTTTGATACCTTTAGCAATTTCATCATTAGTCATAGTGAGCTGTGCAAAGTTTACGGCATCGGTTGGGGCAATTCCCTTATCAACTTTGATAATTCTATTATTACCATTATCAAGACCTTCGTTGCTTAACGTAATGGTCTGATTAGGACCATCAGTGATGGTGACGCCTGCATTGTTAAGCACCGTGCTTTCCATTCTCACGCTACCGTTTTTACCAAGCATGACATCTTCAGCCAATCTAACATTTAGATTGCCATCTTCATCAGCGATCACACCGATATTGTTTTCAGTTACGTTGGTAGCACCTCCTTGGAGTGTCAACGTTTGACCTAACTTGCGATTGACGACAACATTTGTATCATCTCCTGTAAAGTTCAGTCCTAGGTCCACTGTATTGTTGGTTGCATTTAATTGTCTAACATTGACAGCATCAGTATCTGCATCACCATCATCTACATTGATGATTCTGTTGCCGCCATTATCAAGACCTTCACCACTCACACGAACTGTACTATCAGTAAAGCTAGCACTAGTGAAAGTGACATCCTCTTTTGTAGCGACTTTAATACCACCATCCTCAGCAGTGAGAACAATGTTATCTCCTGTTAGGAAATTCGCCGTATTGTCCGTTTGGTTAAGCGTTTTAACATCAACGCCATCTATTTGAGCAACAATGGTCTGCATGGCACTGTCCGCTTTTACCAGACTGGCTTTGCTATCTACACTTAAGTCAACGGCATAGTCGGTCATGTTGGTAAACTCGTCTTTGTCACCTGCTGTGACCGTGACGGCAGAAGAGCCTGCTGAAGCAGTAACACCATCTGCATTGACGGTATAGACATCTTGACCGTTACCACCTGTAGACTTCACAACACCCGCAATATTAGTACCTGCGGCGACCTCTGTTTTAGCAGCGGCAGATGAGCTATTTAGCTGACTAACGTTGACAGCGTCTTTATCTAAGACACCCGCTTTAACGTTTGTGATCTTTTTATTGCCAGCATTGATACCACCAGATCTGGTCATGCTTGGACCATTCAGAATGGTTAGACCATCACTGGTCAACGTGGCATTAGATGGGTTAAAAGGGTTTATACCTGTTACGGTCACACCAGCGCCACTGACTGTAGTGACGCCACCCATTGCCAGACCACCTGTGACCATGCCCAAGCGATTAACTTGAGTGCCACCAAAGATATTACCTGTGCTGACGCTGCCGTTATTACCTAGATCAAGATCGTTATTGAGCTTGACTTCGATTTTGCCATTTCTTACTCTTGTGTCGATATTATCATTAGAACCCACTACCTCGACTTGTTCTCCTAGCTGTTTCATTACAGTTTGACCATCGGCAGCTTTTAAACCAAAGCCTTGGTTAACCTTGGCATTGGTATCAAATAGCTGACTACCATTAATTGCATCAGTACTATCTTCGCTTATGTTCCCGACAGCGACATTAGTCATTGTGACTGGGCCAGTTGCTCCAACGCCACCTAAAGTAACAACATCTCTAGTAACAGCATTGTCATACTGTACTGAGTTGTCCGCTTTAACTAGACTGTCTTTAGTAACTTGACTTAAGTCAACCGCATAATCAGTTAAGTTGGTTGTATCAGTAGTTGCGTTTATTTCTACTGCTGTAGATCCTGCTGAGGTTTTAGCACCATTAGCATTAACAGTATAAACATCTTGTCCTGTGTCACTGTCGATTGAGAAATCAACACTAGAAACATTGGTTCCCTTTAAGACTTTGGTTCTGGCAGCGGCAGACGAGCTACTTAGTTGACTGACATTGACAGCATCATTTGGGTCTTCACCGTTATCAACATTGATAATCTTTTTGTTACCAGCATCGATACCACCAGACCTTGTTACGCTTGGACCACCAATAATTGTTAAACCATCCATGGTTAGAACAGTACTAGGAATACCTAGTGGACCATTCACCAATACTCCTAAGCCATTAACTGATGTACTAGCCAGTGCATTACCGGTTCTAACACCTAAACCATCTACAGTTGTACTAAAGTATGAGTTACCTGTTGTTAGACCAGAGCGATCAAGTGTCGTGGTATCACCAAAACCGAACGGAGAGCTTGAACCCATTTCTACACTACCGTTATTACCTAGGTCTAAGTTATTGTTGAGTTCGAACGAGACATCATTACTAGTAGTGTCTTTAGAAACAGTGATATTGCTGTTTTTACTGTTGAAGTCAACTGAATCTCCAGGTCCTACCGTACTTGCGGTAGCACTATCACCTTGTGCGCTGATATCCCAGCCTCTATTGGCTGTTTCTGTAACCACTTTTAGCTGAGATACGTTTACTGCATCCGTATCTGCTGAACCACCTGCAACGTTAATGATACGACGTTCGCTTGCAACAGCGCCTACTGAGACGGTGCCGTTATTGGCATCAGCAGCAACGTTGGTTAAGAAAGATGCGCCGCTTTGTACAGCTGCAATAGAGTTTTGACCTAAAGCGACACTGTTTAGTGCATTTGCTCTAGAACCTTTACCTAGTGCAATACTACCTAACGCTTCAGCTCGTGCATCAAGACCAAGTGCAATAGTGTCTTGGGCGGTTGCTTTTGCTTCATAGCCTATCGCAACTGCACGACTTGCGGTTCCGTTTGTGGCTCTTTGACCTATCGCCACTGAATTAACACCCGCTTTGGCCTCCTGACCACCAGCAAAGCCGTTGAACGAAGATCTTGCGCCTTCACCGATAACGGTTGCATTTGCGTTTGCAAATGCGCTCTCTCCAACAGCGGTTGCATTATTACCTTTTGCATTGGCATTCGAGCCAACGGCAAGAGCGTCAGTACCTGTTACTGACGTGGTGTATGGCTGTGCACTGCTAGAACGGATAGGGAAATCAATGCCAGCAACGATAGTATCTAACGCTTTTAATTGAGATACGTTTACTGCATCACTGTTTTGAGTACCTGCTGCGACATTAATAATTTGGCGAGTACCATTAGTAGAGCTACCAACAGAAACTGCACCAAGGCCTGTACTATTAGTTGCGGTAATAGCTGCTTTGTCTACGACACTAGCACTTGTTGGAGCAAACCCAACCGCACCACCTGCAACGTTAGCCACAGATTGCGATCCTAGTGCCACACCATCTTGAGCATTAGACTGAGCGCCAGCACCCAGTGCCACGGCCCCTTTTTCAGTAGCAGAGGCAGCCACACCGAACGCTGATGACGCGGTTGCAGCAGCATTCGCATGCGTACCTATTGCAGTTGCAAGATGACCCGCCGTACGAGCTTTGACACCAATTGCTATGGAAGCTGCCCCGCCCGATTCAGTATTTCCTGTATATGGGTCGCTTGCATCCAGTAGATCTCGACCCGCATATTCATTAAAAGCCGTATTGACTGTGCCACTGTTTAGCTCAGTGCTAGTGATACTACCGTCGATATTGTATATCGATGCTAAGTTTAGGTCATCGCCACCGATGGCAATAGAAGAGCCGCCTCTTGAAACGACATTGGCACCAATAGCAATAGATTGTTCACCACTTGCCAACGTTTGTTGTCCAGATTCCGAGCTACCAATAGCGATGGTTTGGCTGCCAGTCGCCTTTGCGTTGCCACCCATGGCCATAGCATTATAACCTGTTGCGCCATCGTTATTGGCATTGCCAATAGCTTCAGAGTCAACACTATAATATTTAGTCTTGTTATCCTTGACTATATTAACCAGCCTATATAGCTGCGAGCCATTAACTGCATCTTTACTCCCTGCCATCACAGCACCATTGGATACATTGGTGATTTTGTTATTACCATTGTTTAGGCCACTATTGCTCAAAATGACACTATTGGCTGGATTTATGGCTGTAATCTTAATGCCAGAGTTATCGACTAAGGTATCACCCGTTTTAAGACTACCATCAGTCCCTAAATCGACATTTTCATCGAGCTTTATCGTTAGCGACTTATCATGTCTATTGGCAGTCACGCTAATATTTTTGGTATTGGGATCGCCAGTGACCGTTTCTCCACCCTGCACCGTTAGTGTTTGGTGAAGGAATGAATTGGTATGTATTTTAGGCGTTGGGTCGTCACCAACAAAGTAGGTACCCAATGCATTCACCTGCATGCCAAAGCCAGCAGCTAGTAGCCCAAGCGCTATAGTGCTCAGACGTAACGTATGGATAACGGACAGGTTAGACGTTGTATTTATGGTAGCGTTAGAGCTAACGCTAGATTTGGAAGATTTGCCACGTCCCTTCGCGTATTCACCAACGGCGGTAAAACAACTTAAGGCTTCATTCCAGATGACTTTATAGATGCGGTTCATGATGCGTACTCCCTTACAGACTTGTCAGATTTAAAAAATCAGAGATAAGATCTATGTCAGAGAAACGATGTGACAAAATAAAACGGGTTATAAGCTTATAATAACGAGACCTTGTTCAAATAATAGTTGTAGTAGTCTTCAAGGAATAAGACGTTCTGTTTTGTATAATCTTTATCACTCTCTGTATATATTAGTATTACCGAATATATACAGAGAGACAATGCCGTTCATCCGTGTTTTGATACCGTTCGTCGGTTATATTCATATAAACGAATATAAATTCGTTTAATTCTTGTCTATTTATAATAAATTACGTCGGTTTTAAAAAGAGTCAGCTTTTATCTACTACTAAATATGCGCTTATACACATTAAAAATACATGATAAGCGCATGTTGGTTACATAAATTGTTTCTGCATTATTTATCTTTTTATCTGCTAGGTAGCACTATTTGAACCACCAACCCTTGAATACCATCTTGCCGGTTATAAGCATTGATATATCCTTTATGCGCCATGACCACAGCGTGGACAATAGCCAATCCAAGACCATAACCGCCAGTATCACGATGCCGAGCAGTATCGAGCCGCACAAAGGGATGAAAAATACGTTCTAAGTCTTTTTCTGCGACACCGCCACCTTCGTCTGTTATATTAATTTGAACAGCTGATGCCTTATTGTTCATTTGTATTGCTTTGATTTCCGCAATCACTGTCGAACCCGCTGCCGTGTGCATAAAAGCATTGCGAATGACGTTTTCAAGTGCGCTATACAACTGCTCTGCATTACCTTGGACGGTCCAAAAACCTTCCAAATCATCCAACGCTGAGGCTACAGGCGGTTGCCATTGCCAATGTACGTCTTTATGTTGAAACTCAAAGCAGACATCCTCTCCGATATTGCTAATGATGTCGGATATGTCGACTGCCTCACTCTCCAAGTTATCAACGGTATATTGCTGCATTTGTAGGGACTGAATATGAATGATTTGCTCAATCAGCTCATTCATTCGTGTAGATTCTTTATCGATACGGTCTAAATAGCGATTGGCATTGGGCGCAAAGTCTCGAGTCAGCTCAGTCGCTACATCCAGACGAGCAAGTGGCGAACGCAGCTCATGTGAGATATCACTAAGCATTTGCTTGCGTGCCAGCTCACTGTCGACGAACCTCGTCGATAGATGGGCGACGTCTTTGGCAAGTAGCCCCAACTCATCATCGCCCATCTTGGACAGTTCTGGGTTGGCTTGATAATTACCATCAATCATACGGTGTACGGTATTTTGTACACGGCCAATTCGCTGGGTCAGCGTACGACTGAGCCATATGCAGACCAGTACACTAAAGATAACGATTAATAGCAAACGTATTGGAAAATTCCCGTGCTGTATCTCTACTACGTCTGAAAAACGCAAGTGCGGACGCAACTGTATGATGATTGACTGACCATCAGGTAGTTCAACAGACATATCAGCCAGTTCAGGACGAGTATCGATATCAGCTACTGCTGCACTACTTGCCGTTCTTGGTTTTAGGAATTTTTGCCAAAAAGACAGCTCATCTTCTGGTATTTCATTGTCGTGCTCACGCAGTCTATTGTCAGCATTGCGGCCTTCTACGCCATAAACGTTATTCTCTACTCTAGGCGGTATTTGCTGCAACGGTTGTATTGCACGATCCATTAGCTGCCGACCACTTTGCAGTTGTCCTTGCGCGCGCTCATCTTTGTCACGGTAACGCGGGAATATAATAGCGCCCTGCTCATCATAGACTCTGATTTGATTCATCAACTGGCGGTCTTGACGATACATCTGCCTGACAGACTCTACATCACCAGCCCGTAGTGACGCGACCATCTCTTCACGCTTTATCAATAGACTATCGATTTGCACATCCATACGAGAGGTCAGCTCTTTTTCAGCTAACCAGCGTTCTACCACGATGGACAATACAGAGGTGATTAAAATCGTCAATAGTAGGCTCAGGAATAAACGCCAAAACAAGGTGATGCGCACCTTAAACTTAGGTGCTTTTTTGAGGGTCTGCTCAGAAGCTTTCATCGATATGTCCGTCATTACAGCACCAGTTGATAACCTTTTCCACGCACCGCTTTTATTGGCTCATCGTGAAAAGGTTGAAGTTTTTTACGTAAGCGAGATACATGCACATCGAGACTACGATCAAATGGCTGCAATTCACGCTGCAAGACATTCTCTGACAGCCATGCTTTACTGACCACCTCGCCCTTTTGTTTGAGCAAGGCCACGAGCAGATCAAACTCTGTACCAGTGACTTGTAGCGTCACCCCATCTATCTGACAGGCACGTTGGTTTTGATCGAGGTGCAAACGACTCTCTGGCAACGGAGTATGCTCTGATGCGGTCGTATTGGTACGTTTAATCACTGCATTAATACGTGCCAGCAGCTCTCGTGGGTTACAAGGTTTGGTAATATAATCATCGGCACCAAGCTCTAGACCAATAATACGATCAATCTCTTCCCCTTTTGCCGTCAGCATAATGACTGGAATATCGATAATATTTGGTAATTGGCGCAGGACACTCAATCCATCCAGTTTTGGCATCATAATATCGAGCACGAGTAAATCATAAACCGTATCTTCGTGTGCTACCGCTTTGAGTCGTTGTATGACTGCTGCACCATCATGCACGCAGTCACAGCGAATACCGTGATTGTCCAAGTACTCTTGCAATAACTGAGTCAACTCTTCGTCGTCATCGCCTATCAGGATGTTTGGCATACTTCTCTCCTTTAATTTTTATTTATCTCTATTTACTCAATCCAATCACTCTATAATAATCATGACGCAGTAAGTCCGCGTACAGGTGTCATTGTGATATGGTTAGCGAGATTGTCGCCGTGGTATTTTTATTGCCGGTAGACTGTAGTTAACCATATTATCAGGCAAGCACTTGCCAATTCACCAGAAACGTTACCTTTCTTAATACTTCATAAATGTTCGTAACCTTTAACTGTCGTAATATACTCCTATCAACAGCAAGTATTGCATTTCTAAGATGGCTGACCATAACGAGCGATAACGTTCAACAGATGGTACTTGCGAGATAAAAATTTAGTGTTTATGAAATCAAACTCAATGTAATCAAGGATATTATGATGAAAAAATTACTATTAGGCTCAGTATTAGCAGCGTCTAGCATATTTACAGTAACCGCTTGCACCAGCGTTAACGCAACTACTGATACAACGCCAACTGCGCAAATGCAAAAGAACCACAAAGATGGCATGAAAAAAGGTGAGATGAGAGGCCCAATGTCAAAATTGGATCTAACAGCGACACAGCAAGCGCAAATCAAAGCCATCATGCAAAACAAACGTGGCGATCGCACTGCTGACCGTGCAGAACATCAAGCGGAACGCGCGCAAATGGATCAGCAAATACAAGCACTGACCAATGCCAGCACTTTGAATACTGCTGCTTTAAACCGTCTGGCTGATCAACGTGCGGCAAAAGAAAAGCAACGCTTTATCGAACGTGTACAAACCCAACATGCCATCGCTCAAGTGTTGACTGCTGAGCAACGTGCAAAGATGGAACAGATGAAGTCAGAGAGACAAGAAAAAGGTCGCAAGCATTCAAAAGACCGTAAAGGTCATGACAAACAGCATCAAGGTATGTAATAAGCCACTCCGGAAAAAGTGTTATTTTATCTAGCTGTATACGTATAAAATGAAAAAGCGCGCCGTTGATAGGTGCGCTTTTTTATTTACTTTTTATCGTCTATATATTTTAGTTGCATCCATATTGATTGCATGAATAGTTAAAGCTATTACCATTACTATCACTACCATTATGATAAGTATAAGAACCAATCTGTTGAGAAGATTTATTCCAAGAACCACCATCAGCACTGGTACCATTAGTATATGAAGTATTACCAATTTTATTGGTACTTTGGCTCCAACTACTTCCTGTACTACTATTATAGCCAGAGGTATATGTAGTATTCCCTATTCTATTATTTGTGTATGTATTTCCACTAGCATCAGAACATGTGGAGAACGATGAGTTGCCAATACATCCCGCTTGAGCAGAGCTAAAAGTGATGACAGCAAAAAATATACCTACTAAATATTGTTTCATACCTATCCTATTCGAATGTAGAAAAATCATTTTTACGAAACTCGCTATTTACTCAACCGAACCAAAACGCTCTCTGACCATCGGCAACATGTTAAAGACCATTTTACCTACTGCCGTGCCATTACCATCTTGGTAATATTGCAGCAGCTCTGGAGCATACTTTCGTAAATCAATGCTATTGCTAGCGTTCGGCGACTGCACATTACTTGGTAGGTTAGGGAACGCCAAGTCCTTAGTGCTAACAGCGGAATACTGCTGCAACACATCTATCCTCATGCCTTTGTTGTTATTCGCTTCGCTAGTGTTATCTAACTGACGGCGTAAGTGCTCCCATTTGAGTTGACCACGTTTATCAAACCCGTATAGTTCCTGTACTTCTGTATTGGCAACGGTCTCACCCGTCGTTGCTTCCTCATTCATTTGATCTTTTATCATAGCCAGTATTTTTTGCACAACAGACTTACTGGTGAATGCCTTTGGATTTTGAATCGACTCAAACTCTGTCATCGATTCGGGTTCTTGTACCAGCTCTGGGTATTTTTCACTGATTCGATCATAGAAAATCTGCATATATTTCTGTTGCGACGCTTGATAATCCTCAAAGCTTTGTACTCGGCGAATGATTTGATCGCTTGGTAGCATAGCCGATAACTGGTGCGCGGGCAGCTTTGGAGACAGGGAAGCAAGTGAGTTAGGGGCAACATAATTAAACTGGCTGACAGGCGCCGCGTCATAAGTCGCATCTAACGCTGCAAAGTGGCTTTTGATTACTTCACTACCAAACCCTTTAGGCAATGTACCATCATCAATGGCTATTTTTAACCACTTGTTTTGCCATTTTGTACCAAGTTTATCGTCCAACAATTCTGAGTTTAAAATCGCAAAATTATCTGCCCATAGGTAAATATCACCGTTTTTAAAATCCATATAAATAGGCTGGTTGATGCTGCTGTGATGATTACGTGCTTGATATTGCGCGCTGGCGAGCATCGTAGCCTTGCCTGCCATCGGTTGATAGATCCCTTGAGAATCGATAGAAAGCGGCTTTAGTAGGTACTCATCTAATAACTGTGCTTTCTTCCTATCTAACGGTCTTTGTTTATCCTCATAATTATCAAATAGCGCTTGATAATCTGGTGCTACTTTTACATCGCTATCGTATTGATGGTCATCCCATGCATGATAGGCAGCTACGCACTCAAAATACGACTGCCTTATGCTGTCACGCTTAGTAACGTAATCCACCGCTAAGACATCTTTGTTTTGCTGTTCTGCTTGCAGGATTAGAGCCGCGTACGCTTGGTCATGTGCCTCTTCGCAATGTTCATCTACATAGTCTGATGCCGCCATTTTCTCCGTACCAGTATTAGTATCAGCATCTATAAATTGTTGGTTATTGTCAATTTCAAGATTGCTATGGTAGCTAAATGACTGACGACGCTGTTTTTGTAGTGCTGTTTCTAATGTATTTTTGGCAACGCTAGGCGTTTGTTTTACAGCCGCCGTGCTGGACTGGCTCAAACTGGTAGACTGGCAACCTGTTAACAACAGTGCCCCTGTCAAAAATGCGCTGGTGATTAACAGATTATTTTTAGTCTTAAATGGCAGACGTTGTGCAATGGTGTGATGTACTGTTTTCATTTTTTATCCTTAATAGATATGAGCGTAAATGCAATGCGATGATGTCATTTGACTTCTATTTTTCATTCATATCATCTTGAGCATCGTCAACTCGGCTCTCATCGACAGTGTCTGTGCCATTGTCATTATCGTTACCGTACTCATCGCTGCTATAAGCACCCTCGTTGCCGCTATCTTGATAGTCGTAGCGTGCATAGCGGGCCGTTTGTAATCTGTCTTTTTTCTCGCGCTGCGTAGCTATCCATGCATTGCCATCTATAGGAGGCATAGCGTCTGGACCAAAAGACTCAGCAAGCAGTGGTGTCAAGGCATTACGGTTGAAGCTGGCTTTATCGTAACGTACTTGGTTTAGCATGGTTGTGGTCGACCCCATCAAATCACCACCGATATTGACACGTTGCTGCTTAGCCAGCAGTCGATCTGAGCTGTCTAAGTAATAGTAGTTGATTTGATTAAACGAGATAGGACCGATAGCTTCGATAAGCTGCAATAGCGAACCGACATCCGCGCTTTGATAGCCTTTATTGTATAACTGCACTTTAGCAAGTGCTGTCTTTAGTGCGGCACCATCAGGATATTTATCTGGATTGGCATCTACGTATTCTTGCAGTGATTTAGTCAAATATTTGAGCGTCTTGCCAATTATTTCACCGCTTTGTTGGCTACCGAAATAGACTTTTACGGCGCGAGTCGCACCGACTTCTTTGGCAAACGCATCACCACTGATATCTACTGCGCTAAAATGCTCAGGCGCGAGCTCAGCCATGCTGCTCTGTATCGCATTGAGCACCGCATCGTAGAGCACCGCTGGTGGCAACTGTGCCGTGATGCTTTCAGGCAAACCAAAGCGTACCGTATGCGAGGTCATCTGTGATGGTAGTGGCGTATTCTCAGGGTTGACAAGTGCAACGATCGGCATGATGGCTGATGGATCTACTACGACACTGCTATTATTAAAATCAAATGCTAACGGTATCTGTATCGATGAGCTAATCGTTGGTGTGGCGTAGTCGTAACTATAGACGCTTTGTAGTTGGCGCTGCTTGGGACGATATTGACTGACACTATTGAATGTTAGATGCTCATACTGATAGGCATTGGATGCAGCTATTTGCTCAGGAGTACGGTGGAACATGTCAAGTATATTGCCAATCATGCCTGTAGATGACATTGGTAGGCTGCCACGATTTACCGTCTCTGTCTTAGCTTGCTGTTTTGCCATTTGCATGGCTTCATACTTTGCAGCCATTGATTTGGGACTTAACCCTGACATCCCTGAGAGCATACCTTCAGCACCGCTACTGTATTCATTATAATTATCATAGTCGTCACTACTGTAATCATCGCTACTATAGTCATCTGCTGTATCGTAGGCATACTCGTTATCGCTGTTGGTATCACTGCTTGTAGGCTCATTCTCCCCCGCTTCAGCCAATATAGCTGCAATGGCTCTTCTTTCTGCTTCAGCGTCTGCTCTAGATTGATCATAATCACTAGGATAGTAGGACTCTATCGAATCTTTTGCGTCATCATAATTGTTATAGTCATCATTATATGGCTCATCATCACTTTCGCTATATGCACCTTCAGGCTGATACACATAGGTTTCTATAATCGTTCTAAGCAAGCTACTAGATCCTGCGTCGATACTATCTGGGTCAATGAATGGTGCTGAGCGATAGTTGGCTGTGGCGACTGCGACATGCTCGGTCGCCAAGTGTTGACGAATGGCTGCAAGCAAGTGTGATTTAGCTTGGTTTTCGGTATTTGGATACCTCTCTTGATCAAACAGCTGCTCATAACGCGCGGCCTGAGCATTTTGACTGGCAGTAAAGGCTTGACCCTGACGTTGGCTCTGCGCGGCGTTTGCGACACTAAAGTCCATCATGGTACTAGAGGCGCTACTATTCGACGACAGATTGGAAGATGAGCTAGCTGGAGTTGATTGGCAACCTGCGAGTACAATTGAAGCACTACCAACTAGCAATGCGATAGAAGTCAATTTACTGGTTAGATATAAATGACTGTTATTTTTACTATTATAGTTTTTATGATCAGTGTTAGATAAATAAGCAGGCGCAGTCTCAGAGTAGCGCTGTCGATTGCGGTTATTAGTATGATGTGATGACATAGTAATCTCTTTGTATGAATAGACAGTCGATAATGAGTGTACAGTGGTACCGTTATTTATATCACAAGACGTTACAATTTAGTAATATTAGCGAATATTTTTAAAGAATTTCTTCATTCATAAATAATTTTCTCTGTATAACAGCTTTCTTATCATTAGATTCATTTACTTGAAAATTAGCCCCGTTTATTTGAAATAGAGCTGATACAGCTAAACGCTATAAAAACGCACACCACAAAAGATAATAAACAACTTTCTACTATTTCATATTTTCGTTACTATTTAGGCTTATCTATTTCCTAGCTCTATTTTTTCCACTCGCGTAAAAGGGACTTTGCGATGTCACAGTTATTATCTCGCCACCATCGAACCGCTCAGCAGCGTAAACCAAAAATTAATACCTTACTCAAATCTAGCGTCGTGCTCATTACCAGTACGCTACTACTATCTATATCCGCACAGGCCGTAGAGCCAACGACCTCAGTAAGTAATGCGACGGTCAACAATACATCAATCAATACCAGTGCCATAAACTTGGCTATTATGGCTGATAGTCCAACGGTATTATCTGAAACCCAGCGCATCACGCGAGCGAAAACCAATACCCTTAGCACCACATCGAACAATGCTAACAATGCTAACAATGACCAAGCTATTTACTCTGAAGACGCCATTCATCATCCAGTTTGGGCAAAGAACGGCATGGTCGCTACCCAAGAAGCGCTTGCCTCTGACATCGGTTTACAGATTTTAAAGGACGGCGGTAATGCAGTAGATGCTGGGGTTGCAGTGGGTTTTGCCCTAGCAGTAACCTTGCCGCGTGCGGGTAATATCGGTGGTGGCGGTTTTATGATGATTTATGATGCCAAACAAGGCAAAACGGTGGCGCTTGATTACCGTGAAAAAGCACCGAGTAGCGCCTCACGCGATATGTACCTCGATAAAGCAGGCAATGCTGTCAGCGACTTATCTCGTTATCATGGCTTGGCAGTGGGCGTGCCAGGAACAGTAGCAGGACTACTAAAAGCATTAGAAGAGCATGGTACGATGAGCCGCGAGCAAGTTATGGCACCAGCGATAGCACTGGCTGAAGACGGCATAGAAGTCACTGCTGGCTTGTCCGAGTCACTCACGGCGCTGAGCGATCGCCTGCAAAAATGGCCAAGTACCAAAAAAGTGTTTTTTAAGCCTGACGGCAGCGCTTATCAGCCGGGTGAACGTCTAAAACAGCCTGAGCTTGCGCGTTCACTAAAGCGGATTGCGATACAGGGCGCAGATGGATTTTATAAGGGCGAAACCGCTCAAAGACTGGTCAAAGCAGTCAATGAAGCAGGCGGCAGCATGAGCCTGGAGGATTTGGCCAATTATCAAGCCATCGCTCGCGAACCTGTCAAAGGCGACTATCGTGGCTATGAGATTGTCTCTATGCCGCCGCCCTCCTCTGGTGGTATTCACATCGTCCAGATTTTGAATATCTTAGAAGGCTATCCGCTCAAAGACTACGGACAAAACAGCGCACAGACTATTCACTTAATGGCGGAAGCGATGCAGTTAGCGTATGCAGATCGAGCTGAGTATCTGGGAGATGCCGACTTTATCGATGTACCTGCCAGCGGCTTAACCTCACAAGCCTACGCAGATAAACTGCGTACGTTGATTGATCCCAATAAAGCCACGCCAGCATCTACCATCAAAGCCAACAACCCGCTACCTTATGAAAGCGATCAAACCACACACTTCTCTATCGTTGATAAAGATGGCAATGCGATAGCCAATACTTATACGTTGAACTTCTCTTATGGTACTGGTCTCGTTGCGGACGGTACAGGTATTCTGCTCAATAATGAAATGGATGATTTCTCTGCCAAACCAGGCGTACCAAATGGCTACGGCTTACTTGGTGGCGATGCCAATGCGGTGGAAGCCAATAAGCGTCCACTGTCTTCTATGAGTCCAACGCTCGTATTCAAAGACAGCAAACCTTACATCGTTACTGGTAGCCCAGGTGGTAGCCGTATCATCACGACTGTCACTCAGATTATCTCCAACGTCATCGACCATGATATGAATATCGCTGAGGCAACACATGCGCCGCGTATCCACGATCAATGGCTACCTGATGAGATTCGAGTCGAAAAAGCACTGAATATCGACACAGTGAAAAAGCTCGAGTCAATGGGTCATACCGTCAGTCCAAAATCCGCGATGGGATCTACACAATCGATCATGCTCACACCAAACGGTGTTTACGGATCGTCTGACCCACGTATTGTCGATGCAGCAGTGGTTGGTTACTAAAAAACTGACTTTAATTATCAATCACATAGCCCTCTATACCTCGTTGTATTGAGGGCTTTTTTCTGTGGTCTATAACCGAGTTTTTATACCTTAATGACTTAACTTACGCAGATTAAACCCTTTGAACCTGTGGCTGTCTGCGGCAAACAATGCTATTATTGACGACCCCATTTAAAACGTATCAATATGGCTATCGAGGTCTTATCGGCCTCTAGATATCAGTATAATTGATTGATAGTAATCAATTATTTTATCGCTAGCTTATTTCTTTGATCGTACCAGTAAGAGTCTTCTATGGCATTTGTACATCTTGGCATTCACAGCGAATATTCCATCACCGATTCTATTGTGCGTATTAAACCGCTGGTAAAAGCTGCTGCGGCTGACAATCAGCGCGCGTTGGCATTGACCGATTTGTCCAATTTATATGCCACGGTGAAGTTTTATCGTGCCTGCTTAGGTGCGGGTATCAAGCCTATCATTGGCAGTGAAGTCATCATGGATAATGAAGACACACGCCTCACCCTACTTGCGATGAATAACGAAGGGTATCAGAACATTACCCGTATCGTATCGCTTGGGTTTACCGAAGGTCGTGCTGATCCTATTAATCATGGTACGCCGGTTATTAAGCGCAGTCATATCTTAGAGCATGCAGCAGGTGTGATTGTACTGCTCACCGAAAAGTCAGACGTGGGTCAAGCATTGGTCGGCTCGATGCCAGAAAAGGCCGATGAACTACTTACTGAATGGCAGTCAAAATTTGATGATCGTTTGTACTTTGCGATCAAGCGTACCAATCGTTCAGGCGAAGATGCTTTTATTAGAGCAGCTATCCATTCAGGTACCAAACACAACATCCCTATCATTGCGCACAATGACGTGCGTTTCTTAGAGCAAGATGATTTTGATGCTCATGAAGCCCGCGTCTGTATTGCAGGCTCTTATGTCCTTGCTGACCCAAACCGTCCGCAGACTTACTCAGATGAGCAGTACCTAAAAACACAAGCTCAGATGGAGCAATTATTCGCTGATATTCCGCAGGTCATTGATAATACCTTGCGCTTAGCCACTCGCTGCAATGTCACCTTAACACTTGGTATTAATGTCCTACCTGATTTTCCTGTGCCTGAAGGCGAGACGATTGAATCGTTTTTCCGTGCCGAGTCACAACGCGGTCTTGAGCAGCGCTTAGACAAGCTGTTTCCTGTCGAAGCACGTACGGACAATTGGAACGATTTCCGTCAGAGATATGATGAACGCCTAGCATATGAGTTAGATATTATTCTATCCATGGGCTTCCCTGGTTACTTCCTAATCGTCATGGACTTTATCCGTTGGGCAAAAGCCAATGGTGTACCAGTAGGCCCTGGACGTGGTTCTGGTGCAGGTTCATTGGTCGCCTATGCACTAAACATTACCGACCTTGACCCGATTCATTACGATCTACTATTCGAGCGCTTCTTGAACCCTGAGCGTGTATCGATGCCCGATTTCGATATCGACTTTTGTATTGAAGGTCGTGACCGCGTCATTGATTATGTCGCGCAAACCTATGGTCGTGATGCCGTATCGCAGATTATTACCTTTGGTACTATGGCCGCAAAAGCAGTTGTGCGTGATGTGGCACGCGTACAAAGCAAATCGTACTTCTTGGCCAATAAAATATCCAAGCTGATTCCAAAAACGCCTGGCATCACACTGAGCCAAGCGCTTGAGCAAGAACCACAGCTCAAAGACTTGATCTCTAATCCTGATAATATGGATTATGAAGATGCCATTGAGATTTGGGAGATGGCGATTAAGCTTGAAGGCGTCTGCCGAAATGTCGGTAAACATGCTGGTGGCGTATTGATTGCTCCGCACAAGATCACTGACTTTAGTGCCATTTACTGTGATGACGAAGGTCACCGCGTCAGCCAGTTTGATAAAGACGATGTAGAAGCTGTCGGTTTGGTGAAGTTTGACTTTTTGGGTCTACGCAACTTAACCGTCATCAACGCAGCGGTTGAAAATATTAATTTGCGCCGTGCAAAAGAAAACGTACCTGCCTTAGTTTTAGAAGATTTGCCGTTAGATGACAGCAAAGCCTATAAGCTGCTGCAAGACGCTAAAACCACGGCGGTCTTTCAGCTAGAAAGTATGGGCATGAAAAAATATCTTGCCAAACTACAACCAACCAATATCGAGGATGTCATCGCTATGTGTGCGCTGTATCGTCCCGGCCCACTCGATGCAGGCATGGTAGAGATGTATATCGACCGTAAGCATGGTCGCGAAGAAGTCATTTATGACCATCCCAATCTTGAGCCGATTTTAGAAAACACCAATGGCGTTATTGTCTATCAAGAACAGGTGATGCAAATCTCGCAGGTGATGGCAGGCTATAGTTTGGGCGGTGCTGACATGCTACGCCGTGCGATGGGTAAAAAGAAACCTGAAGAGATGGCAAAGCAGCGCGATATTTTTGTCACGGGTGCCACCTCACAAGGCATTGATGAAGTCACGTCAGGTGGCGTATTTGACTTGATGGAAAAGTTCGCAGGTTACGGTTTTAACCGCTCGCATTCTGCGGCTTATGGCGTATTGGCTTATCAAACGGCCTACTTAAAGCAATACTACCCTGCTGAATTTATGGCAGCGGTCTTAACTTCAGATATGAACAACACCGACAACGTCGTGTTCTTTATCAATGACTGCCGTGAAAACTTTGGGTTGACCGTAGTCAATCCTTCGGTCAATCGTAGTGAGTGGCATTTCGTTGCCGATACTCCGACCAATATCATCTATGGTCTTGGCGCAATTAAAGGCGTGGGTGAAGGCGCGGTAGAGTCTATCGTAGATGCACGTCGCACGGATGGTCCTTTTAAAGACTTATATGACTTCTGCCGCCGTGTCGACATCAAAAAAGTCAATAAGCGCACGCTTGAAGCGTTGGTCAGTGCTGGCTGTTTTGATGACTTTGCCGCCACGCTACGACCTGACTTGCCAACCGATGAAGCTTACGAGATTCGCGGTGCCTTGATGAGTCAATTGCCAAGCGCCGTACAAGCCGCTGAGCAAGACCGTCAAAACCGTGAAATCGGTATGATGGATTTGTTTGGTGAAATGGATGGTGTGGTTGCAGCGCCGCCATTAGTCATGACGCCAGAACTCATTTGGGGTGACAAACACCGTCTAAAAGCCGAAAAAAACACCTTGGGACTGTATTTAACGGGACATCCAATCAATGAGTATTTGGATGAGTTGAAACGCTATACCTCTGGTGCGCGTCTCGATAAGTTAACCGATACTGGCTATAACGGCAGCTGCTATTTCTCGGGGCTTATTATAGATATTGCTAACTTTGGTAATCGCAATGTGATTACTTTAGATGATGGTACATCGAGACTCGAGGTCAGCTGCTACGCTGAGCGTTTTAATCGTGTCAAAGAACAGTTGAAAATCGATGAGGTCGTCATCATCAAAGGCAGTATCCGTGAGCGTGATGGACGTTTGTTTGCACGTCTCGATAGTGCCATGAGCATGGTAGATGCCAGACTACGTTGGCTCAAAAAAATCAGTATCAAAGTTCACGGTAGTGATATTAATCTGCTCACACGTCTACAACCACTACTTAAATCAGCCCAAGCTGACATTATTCCCGAGCCGCGTCTGGCTTATAACCAAGAGCAAGACGAACAAGGTAGCAGCGGTAGTAACGTCTACGACACTGCAATGGGTGGCAGCTTGTATGATGAGAATGGCAATGATTTATTGGCATTAGAAAACGAAATGAACCATGACGCGGCCAATCAAAACGGTATGCCAGCCAGTTATGCCAATAACGCCCTGAGTAATACTGACGCTTCTATCAATGATAATTGTCTGCCACTTGGACTAAGCATTTATGAAGTCTATGGCATCGCAAATGTTGGACTGTCTGAACACTGGCGCGTTTACCCAAATGACGACAATCTGCAGACATTGAAGACTTTGGTCAGTGAAGAGAACTTACATTTCCATTACAGCTAAGACGTACATTACGTTTTAAAAATTCATTATAGTAATCTTATTGCTTTAACTTTTATAAATTGGACAACCACCATGGATGACACTACAAATAATAATATGCTCGGACAAACTGATGAAGAAATTATCAATCATGAACAGTTCGAGGACATGCGTGACTTGCTTGAAGAAGACTTTGTTGATTTGATACAAGTATATTTTGCTGATAGTAAGCAAAGAGTTGCAGCGCTGCGAATTGCTCATCAAAAAGACGATAACGCCAATGGCTTCGAAACTGCTCATGCTCTAAAAGGCGCCAGCGCCAACTTAGGTACAACTCAATTAGTCCGTCTGAGCAGCCAGTTACAAGAATACTGCCGTGAACGCCGTATCAATGAGCAAGCCGTCCTTATCGAAGAGATTGCCATTGCATTACACCGTGCTGAACAAGAAATCAATCAGAGACTGGGACAATAATGAGTAACGACGCTTCATTAGCCGTATCATCGCATTCAGTGAACGACTACCTTGCTTGCCTACAAGTGGTCATGGTTAATACAACTTTGCCTGCCAATATTGGTTCGGCTGCCCGTGCGATGCATACCATGGGCTTGTCTCGTTTAACGGTGGTCGATCCCAAATTACCGATTGACGAAACCAGTGTATCTCATGCAGCGGGTGGCAGTGAGTTATTATCGTCAGCTTTAATTGCACCTACTTTAGAATCTGCTATCTCTGGCTGTCAATTGGTATTTGCTGCTAGCAGTCGTAGCCGTCATATGCCGCGCCCTGTCGTGACACCTACGCAAGCCGCTAAGATTATGTTTGACTTTATCGATGCACAGGCAGCTTTAAGTGCAGACGATAGTAATGTTGATAACTCATCTACCGCGACTTCTAGCAAACCAAATATTGCTATTCTATTTGGACGTGAAGACCGTGGATTGACCAATGAAGAATTGGCTTATGCCGATTATCATATTCAAATCGATGCCAATCCTGCTTACCCTGTGCTAAATGTCGCATCAGCCGTGCAAGTCATCGCCAGCTTTATTTTTGCGTATGCTCAAACGCACATTCAGACAGCTGATAGTTTAGATTCGGATACAAGCACAGACGCCCAATCGACAATCAATGTGAATTTGCGTCAGCAATGGGATGAGCCTGCTATTAATCAGCAGCAGCTGCAACAGCTTACTCAGCGCACCACTGACCTTATGGTACAGCGTGGCCTAGCCAATAACGAACATCTAAAGTCATTGCCATCGCGCTTGTCTAGACTTGGGTCACGCCTACAGCTTGATCAAAAAGAATATCAGCTATTAAGCGCTTTGATTGCCAAACTATCGAAAGACTAAAACAAGCCGTAGTTTATGAGCTTGCCTTTGTTTGACAGCTTTTTACTATATTTTGCCGTATAAAGCTGTTATAACTTGCAGAAGCTTAGCGAAAATATATATTCCTGATTATCCGAACTTTATGACCATAGATTAGAGACATCGCTGTTTTCGCGACGACACTCTACCGACGAATAGATAGGACGCTTTATGTCATTGCCATCCAAATTATTCAAATCACTTGTTACTATCAAGAATGATTTGAAAGAAGATATTGATGCAGTATTCACCCGAGATCCTGCGGCGCGTAATAGTCTGGAAGTGATCCTAACTTATCCGGGCATACATGCCCTTGTTTTGCATCGCGGTGCACACTGTCTTTGGAACAATGAACAGAAACTAGCCGCTCGCGTGATCTCTTACGGCTCGCGCATCATGACAGGTATCGAGATTCACCCTGCTGCCAAGATTGGTAGACGCTTTTTTATCGATCATGGTGTCGGCGTCGTCATCGGTGAGACGGCTGAGATTGGTAACGATGTGACGCTATACCATGGTGTTACTTTGGGCGGTGTGTCTTGGAATAATGGCAAGCGTCACCCAACGTTAGAAGACGGTGTAACGGTCGGTGCTGGTGCAAAAGTTTTGGGGCCGTTTACTGTCGGTAAAAACGCTAAAATCGGCTCAAATGCAGTGGTAGTCAAACCAGTACCAGCAGGTGCTACGATGGTCGGCAGTGCCGCGCGTATGATCTCAGATCATCACGATGAAAAAGGCAACCCAATCGCGACAAAAGTACAAGACGCTAAGCAACAAGAAAAAGTGGCGCAGGCTGGTGAGAGCAACGATCAAACTAAAGATACTGCCCCTACTGCCAAACGTACCAATACCTTCCGTGCTTATGGTATCGACCCTTATTCACAAGACCCTGTCGCAGAAGCTTTTGCTAAAATGCTCGAGCACATTCAACAATCAGAAAATCGCCTCGATCAACTGCAGTCAGCGATGTGTGATATTGATCCCAATTTTTGCAAAAAAGAGTATGACAAACTGTGTCTAGAGGATTTAGATGTGATTGGTCGTGCTGATGTAGAAGATATCAATGATGAAAAAAATCGCTAAGACAATCGTTAGAAGTAGGCAGTACTGTTACCGTATAAACTGATAACAAATGCTTATACGAATTGTAGAAAAGACACAATAAATTCAAGGCAGTCTTAGATAAAATCTACCATATCCGTATACATGGTAGATTGACTTGCTTGACTTCCTAGCAAATTCCAATCTTTCGAATCGCTGACTTTCATCTCAGAGTAAGCTGCACAAGCTAAGAAGTTCTCTGATGAGTTGATAACTTAGAAGACCTTTGTTCGTCCTGTATATCCAATATTACTCAATGTATACAACAACGATATAATCAAAATTAGATTGTGCTATATCTCTGTGCCTGCGCTATACCAGATATTTAATAGTTTTTACTAAATAAATATATCCTGACCTCACCGCTTCTTGTGAGCTTTGATTTATCATATTGTTAAAATTAGAAAAAATTATTTAGCAGCCTTTCCGCACTGTTTACTTCACTAAAGCTATCAATTATTTCATTTTTAACCGTCTGCGACATGTATTTAGTACTTTTTAGTATTAGTAGTAGGTTTGAAATCGCCCAAGTAATCGTAAATAAAAATCTTTCTAGTAATTAATAAATTGATATCGACATACTGAATGGGGTGGCACTTCTCTTTATTGTATTCAAGATATTGATAAAACTCGTCCCTCTGTTGACCATTCCACTTATATCCATAAGGCATATTTCCTGAAAACGTTCTATGACTCTCAACTTTATGACCATCTATGGTCAATCTTAATATCTTCATTTTACTTGTGTCGGTATAACTACTTCGTAGATACAAACACCCTTCCTTTATATTATTTGGTTTTTCTGCTTTTCTTTCAGCGATATAGCGCACACCCCAGACCTCAAAAATAAAGTATCCGCATAATAAAGTTATGATGATAAGTTTTTGATGTCCGAGATAGATACCGCGGATTTTTTTACTATAACTTTTCATCCTTCTCTTCTTATAATTTTTAGGTTTCATCAATAACTGGGGTTAGTTTAAAACTAGCTATATTTAAATGTAATAGACCAACGTTCTTTACCACAGGGTATTTGTCTTCGGTAAGGTTTTTAAGGTGCTCGGAAGGCGTGTTATCGCAGGCAGATAAAGTAGAGATTATTATTACTAATAAACTCGTGACTATCTTTTTCTTCGAAAAGTTCATTGGTTTTTGCATAGGTAGTAGTGTCTTGAAGATTACATCGTCACTTATACTAACAATTGCCTATATAATCGCATAGTTTTTATTAGATTTTTGTCTAGGAAACTGATGCGCTGAGGCAGAGTGAATGCTGAATAGCGATAGTTTTAGGTGAAAAGATATAATAGCAGTTAAGATATGGCTACTCATTAGAAAAATTAGAGCTTGATTAAAATCAATTCTTCAACCCCTGCTTCCTCATGAGCTTTAAATGGATAACGATCTGCCATTACTATCCAATTAGGCGTAAGTTTAGATGTCGATTTTTTGCTTAGGCTATTTTCTTTATCAGCCAATTTAATCATCAAAATATCAATATCCATTGTCACTCGCCGTACTTGATTTGGCTTAGTCTGTCGACATCTATGACAATCGCCTTCAAGAGTTTTGAAGGTTTGCTGTAGTTGCTGCAGGCTTATCGGTGTGGTCAATGTTAGATGGACACATTGATTGGTATAGTCAGGCTTTGGTAATTGGATAGTCGCGGTAAAGTCAGGATTTTGAAAAGCCGTAGATAAACTTATCTCACCTAGCGCTGCTAAGCTCTCTCGAACAAGCGGTAGATACTTGTCAGCTTGGTAATTACTACCCAGTGCTAACACTACCTCTACCACGGGATGCGCTTGCACAGTTTCAGGTGCGCATTGTGTGAACATTGCCAAATTCAAATCCACTGACGTTTTATGCATCATCGACTTGGCTGTCATTAACTTCTTTGGCAGCTTCTTTAGTAGTTAGCTCGTTGGTTGATGCTGGCGCATAGCGCGTTATTTGCACCCCGACCGCATCAGCTTGAGCAATAGCGGTAGGCTTAGCAATGCTCAACGTTATTTTTTGACAACCATATTTTGCAAATATCTTATCAGAGATCTGACCAGCCAAATGCTCAAGTAGCTTTGCTTGAATCTCTTTGCACCACACACTCACATCATCGCAGACTTCTTTATAGCTCAGAGCATCGCTGACATCATCTGACACAGCAGCACGGCTAATGTCCGTTTCAAGCGCAATATCAATGAGTAATGGCTGAGTAATGGCTCGCTCCCAATCATAAACACCGATGACTGCCTCAATTTTTAGACCTTTTATAAATACTACATCAGACTGAGTATGAAACATGCTTTCATCCTTGTTTGCTAATTTTTTCGTGTTTTTAGTGTTTACTTAACTGTTTTTAGCGCTTCTTCACGTAGGCGCGCCGCTTTTAACACTTTACTTGGACGATGGCGCCACAGGTCAATGCTGAATAATAGCAGACCTAACCAAATCAGACCAAATACTGCTAAACGATGTAAATCGAATGGTTCTTTATAATAGAACACTGCCAAAAAGAAAATGAAGGTCGGCGTCAGATAATTCATAAAGCTCAGAATACTGTATGCCACGAGCTTGGTAGATTTATTGAATAATAAAAGCGGTATTAGCGTAATCGGACCTGCGATCATAAGCAGCCAAATGTTTGAGCTAAACCAAAAGCTCAGTTGATGACTTGCCACATCAGACTGCCAAAACCACCAAAGACATAAAGGTACCAACATTGCGGTCTCGACAAACATGGCATCAACAGCAGTCAATGGCGTTTGTCGTTGAATCGTCCCGTAAGTACTGAAACTAAATGCCAAAATCAACGATATCCACGGCAGACTGCCAATCATCACCACTTGAATGACCACAGACAATAATGCAAAGCCAATGGCTACCCATTGTAGCGTGCGCAAACGCTCTTTGAACAAGATCATGGATAGCGCAACGCCGACCAATGGCCCGATAAAGTAACCCAAACTGGCCTCAAGAATACGGTCTTGATTGACCGCCCATACATAGGTCAGCCAGTTGGTCGCAATAATTAAACCAGACAAAAAGGTGAATACAATCCATCTTGGATTTTGCTTTAAGGTGTCAATCCACTGCCAGCGCTTGGTCACTACCAGCAGCACCAGCAAACATAAAAATGTCCAAATAATGCGATGGCCAATGATCTCCGTCGCATCATAATCAGATAACTGCTTGAAGTATAGCGGAAATCCGCCCCAAATAAAGAACGCGATAAGCGCAGTAATAATGCCGCGTCTGGTTGTGGTTATCGGGGCAACGGGTTTTTTGATGACATTTTGGGTAGTCATAATATAGGACAACTTTTTAGAGCAAAGCGCGCTCTCACCTAATTCTAATTATTATTGTCAATTGAATAGTGAAAGCGCAGGGTTACTACAGTGAGATTATAAGGTAAAAAGCAATGTACTCACGCCAATAGTGACATGAATACATTGCTAACGATGTTAGATTAAATTTTTAAGAGTTAATGGCAGCTTAGCGACTTACTCAGCACCAGTATCCACTTGGATAGACATACCAATTTGGTTGGCAAGTTCAGCAAATCCTGGGAAGCTGGTATTAACCGTTTCAACCCCTTCAATCGTAATTTTCTTGGATGCACGCAGACTGGCAACAGAGAAGCTCATCGCAATACGGTGATCATGATGCGAGACAATATGACCACCACCAAAGACAGGTTGGCTATTGTTTACTTCACCGTTTTCGGTAGCTACGCCTTTACCTTCAATAATGAGACCATCATCAGTCACAGTACAATCAATACCAAGCGTATGTAACCCTTCTGCCATCACAGCGATACGATCTGACTCTTTGACACGCAGCTCTTTAGCACCAGTCAAGACCGTACGGCCTTTTGCACAGCTAGCTGCGATAAATAGCACAGGGAATTCATCAATCGCCAATGGTACGAGATGCTCTGGTATTTCAATACCGACTAGGTTTGAGCTGCGAATCGTAATATCAGCAACTGGCTCGCCGCCTACATGTGTCTCATTGCTTAGGCTAATATCTGCATTCATTAATTTTAGAATATCAATGACGCCAGTACGCGTAGGGTTGATACCTACTTGGGTCAAGGTCAGCTCGCTATTTTGACTGATGGCCGCTGCCACCATAAAAAACGCTGCAGATGAGATATCAGCAGGAACTGCGATATCGCCACCTGTTAGTGTGCCGCCACCAGTGACACTGATGCGATTGCCTTCAACGGTTACCGGATAACCAAAGGCCGATAGCATACGCTCAGTGTGGTCACGGCTGATCTCAGGCTGTGTGACCGTTGTCGTACCCTCGGCCCATAGACCTGCTAGTAACAAGCAAGACTTTACCTGAGCTGAAGCAACTGGCATATCATATTCAGTGCCCTGTAATGGCTTGCCAACCGTATCACGACCAGTGATACTCAGCGGTGCCGTACCACTATGACCAGTACTCTGAATCACAGCTCCCATAGACCGTAGCGGTGCCGCCACGCGCTCCATTGGGCGTTTATTCAAGCTAGTATCACCTGTCAACACGCTATCAAACGATTGCGCCGCCAAGATACCAGATAGCAGACGCATACTGGTGCCAGAGTTACCCATATACAGTGGGGTTTTGCTAGGTTTTAAACCATTCATACCGACACCATGAATGGTCAAATTGCCATTATCAGGGCCTTCGATAGTCACACCCATATCACGGAATGCTTGCAGCGTCGCTAGCGCATCTTCCCCTTCCAAAAACCCAGTAACATTTGTCACGCCTGTGGCAAGACTGCCGAGCATAATGCTGCGATGCGAGATAGATTTGTCACCAGGAATCGCGATGGTGCCAGAAACAGTATTGCTAGGGGTAATATTATAAGAAGCTGACATAGCAGAAGTATCCGTATAAGGGGTGCTGGCTAACATATGGCCGAAATGTCGCCGTGCGGCTTGCGCGCGGCCCAAAAGTCCCATCAGGGCGGTTGAATCTTTATCAATGATAAGCTGGCGCATCGCCTGTAAATAGACACCATACTCATCAAGGGCGCTAACAATCGCGCTTTGGTTGGCAAAAAATATATCATGCCACATTTTAGGGTCACTGGCGGCGATACGGGTAAAATCGCGGAACCCACCAGCGGCATAACGAAACATATCTAAATTATCATCATGGCTTGCCAATTGCTCAACCAAATTAAAGGCAAGTAAATGTGGCAAATGGCTGGTGTGCGCTAATATGCGGTCATGGTGCTCAGCATCCATTGACATGACATTTGCGCCTACTGATTCCCATAATAGTCGCAACTTTGCAATAGCAGTTGCACTGGTTGTCGGTAGCTCGCAAATAATGACACTATGATTGACAAATAAACTGGCGCGGCGCGCATGATACCCTGAATTTTCAGCCCCAGCAATTGGATGCGCTGGCACTAGACCTATCGGCAGCGAACCAAACACTGCCTTAGCGGCATCAATGATATTGACTTTAGTACTACAGACATCTGTCATGATGCAGTCACTGGCAAGCTGTCCGTTATCCATCGCTTGCTTGATATCAACAAACACTGCTTGAACTGCCTGTACTGGCACTGCAATGATGATTAAATCACTGCCAGCGATGACGTCTTGTAGGTTTGCACTACCAGCATCAAGTAGACCATGCTCGATGGCTTCTGTGATACTTGGTGCATGCCTATCGACTGCTACCAAACGCTCGCTCAAGCCATTATCTTTAATAGCTTGCGCAAAACTGGCACCAATCAGCCCAAGTCCAATCACGCAAACTTGTTTAAATATAGGTAGCGTAGTATTTAGAGACGATTGAAGTTTATTATTTTTCTGACTACTCACGGCTTTTCTCATTGGACACACTAAGACATAGATAGGGCCAGTCTTAGTGTTATAAATTTTAATGGCTAATTAAGAACAGTTTTTAAATTACAAAGCACTTATAGATGCGCTTAGTCTTCAGTCAAAATAGAACGCAGAGTATCAATCAAACGTAGGTTGTCTTCAGCCACACCTACTGTGATACGTAGCCAGTTAGGTAGTCCATAAGCATCCAACGGACGGACGATAACGCCTTGTTCAAGTAGTGCCTGATGGATAGAAGCAGCGGTTATATCTTCCATCTCAACCTGCACTTCGACCATAATAAAATTGGCATGCGACTTCACAAAACCTAATCCTAGCGCGTCAAACTGCTTTTCTAGCCAGCGCATTTGCTCATCATTCGTTAGACGAGTTTTTTCGATAAAGTCTTGATCGGCAAGTGCAGCAGCAGCGGCAGCTAAACCGATACGGCTGACATTAAATGGCTGACGAATACGGTTTAATAAGTCGGCCACTGGCACTGAGCTTAGGGCATAGCCGACACGCAAACCTGCCAGCCCATAAGCTTTAGAAAAAGTACGCACAATAATGACATTATCGAACTCATCTAATAGTGTGCGGTTGTTACTCTCAGGACTATACTCGATATAAGCTTCATCTAGTACCACCAAGACTGAGCTTGGCACACTGGCAACGAACTGATACAGCTCTTTTTGCTCTAGCTGCGTACCCGTTGGATTATTCGGATTGGCAATAAAAACGATTTTGGTATTCGAGTTATCTTGCACCGCTTGGCTCATGGCTTTTAGATTATGGCCGAAGCGCTGAGCAGGCACTTCAATGCCCGTGGCACCTTGCATCTTCGCTAGCATAGGATAAACCACAAAAGCATACTGGCTATAGACGATGGCATCATCAGCACCCACAAAGCTGCGTGCTAAAATATCGAGCAAATCATCAGAGCCATTACCTAAGGTAATTTGATTGGCATTGACATCGTTAAAATCAGCCAGCGCTTGCTTTAGATAGTAGCCATTGCCATCAGGATAGCGCGACAACTGCCCTAGCTGCTCAGTCACTGCTAGCGTCACTCGGGGTGAGCATCCCATTGGATTCTCATTACTAGCCAGCTTGACCACGTCTGAGACACCATACTCACGTGTCAGCTCTTCAATCGGCTTACCAGTTTGATAAGGTGCTAATGCCAAAATACTGTCGTAAGCTGGCGTTAACGGCGATAGATCTGATGCGGTCAATTGAGTAGTCTGCATGGTTTATCCTTAGATGGTGTCTGTAAATGCTTTTTTTGAATACTATCTGTAAAAGCTAAGACCCATCTATTATGTATGAATACCTGTGAGTAAGCCTATAGTTGTCTATAGGTAGTCTTCTATAGGACAGCTTTTGGATATGAGCCTAATATGCGCAAATCTTTGACCAATGGACGAATATCATTGATGGCAGCGCTAACGTTTGGATCATTAACGTGACCATTCATATCGATAAAGAATACGTATGCCCACTTGTTAGGACGCTCAGGACGTGTCTCAATGCTAGTCATCGATACGTCATGGTATGACAAAGGTTTCAAGATTTCGATCAGTGCGCCTGCTTTATCGTGAGCGGAGACGACGATCGAAGTTTTGTCTTGCCCAGATGGCGCAATCGCCTCATGACCGATGATAAGGAAGCGTGTGGTGTTGCTTGGATTGTCTTCGATATTTGAGTAGAGCTTATGCAAGCCATACTCTGCAACAGCAACGTCACCTGCAATCGCAGCTGAATGCCATTCGTTTTTGAGGCGGCGAGCGGCTTCACCATTGCTTGATACAGCAACGCGTTCAACATTAGGGAAGTTTACATCTAGCCAATGACGGCACTGAGCAAGCGACTGCTGATGCGAATAAATACGGCTCAAGCCATCAATCTTGGTATGCTCAGCAACCAAGAAGTTTTGATGAATTGGCAGCTCAACTTCACCTATGATCTTTAAGGTAGAAGATAAGAAGCCATCTAGAGTATGGTTGACGACGCCTTCTGAAGAGTTCTCGACAGGAACCACGCCATACATCGCTGTCCCCGCTTCGACTTCGCGGAACACATCAGTAATGGTTGTCATCGGCACAGTATCAGCGGCTTTACCAAAGTGCTTGAGGGCAGCGGCATGCGTAAAGGTACCGACAGGGCCCAAGAAGGCAATACGCTGCGGCGCTTCTAAATCCAAGCATACTGACATGATTTCACGGAATAAACGCGCCATTTTCTCATCAGCGATTGGACCTGCATTACGCTCCATGACAGCTTTTAGTACCTGTGCTTCACGCTCAGGGCGGTAAAAGATAGGATTGCTATTGTCATCAGCAGCGGTATGATTTTTCTTTACCATGGCTACTTGCTGAGCCAACTTTGCACGGTTGTTGATTAACGTTTGGATCTCACAGTCTACTGCGTCAATATTTTGGCGAATATTGTCTAAAAACTCTTTTTCAGTTGCGGTATCGCTAGCGCCTGTAGTGGTTTGATTTAGATTATCCATTGTTTGCTCTGGTGACTGCTCGTTCATTACCGCCCATCCTTTTTAGATTTTATCGCTGTTAGATATTACTATTATTTAAATATTGCTATGACGTAGGTTAGCTCTATTGCCAAATCTGACTATTTTCTGTTTTCAATTAAAGGCTGATGATAGAAACTATGTTCAAAACCAACCTCAAAACAGTCTATCAAAAACACCTTATATTGCTAGTGCCATTTGGCGTTAATGCTATATTTACTGCCAAATACAGCAGCTTGATACATATCCGGCTCTACTATAGCAAAAACTAAGGTCAGTGCCCATGCGTAAATGCGTATAAATATACCAACTGTTATTAATATTAGCACAGCTGAGCCAGATAACAGCGACGCATAGCATAACTATGAGGCAACACCTGTCCAAAACTGTGTTACAGTTCCAGTTCAGCTCCCTACCCTGTTATATATAAGAGGAGCATCATGTGATTAATAAAAAAAGGATACCTGATGAGCGCATTACAACAGCTACGCACTATGACCACGATTGTTGCTGATACTGGTGACCTTGCCGCTATTGCCCGTTTAAAACCTATCGATGCAACCACCAACCCAAGCCTTATTACCAAGGCTCTGATTCATCCTGACAACCAAGGTATGCTGTCAGAGACCATGAGTCGTCACAATGGTGACGTGGATGCCGTGATCGATGCGCTGACCATTCAGGTTGGCTGCGATATCTTAGAGCTGATCGAAGGCCGAGTCTCTACTGAAGTGGACGCTCGCTTATCTTATGATACTCAAGCGACGATAGATAAGGCACTGGCCTTTATTGATGCTTATCAAAAAGCAGGCGTCGATTCAGAGCGAGTATTGATCAAAATGGCGGCAACTTGGCAAGGTATCGAGGCGGCGCGCTATCTTGAGACTCAAAATATCCACTGTAACCTGACCCTACTGTTTGGACAACATCAAGCGATTGCCTGTGCAGATGCTGGCGTGACCCTGATATCACCTTTCGTTGGCCGTATTCTAGATTGGCAAAAACGCCAGCAAAGCCGTCAAAACGTACCGGCTTCTGATGACATGGGCGTACAGTCAGTCAAGCTCATTTATCAATATTACAAACAGCACGGTTACGAGACGCAAGTAATGGGCGCTAGTTTCCGCTCTACCGAGCAAATTTTGGCATTGGCAGGTTGTGACTTGTTGACGATAGCTCCCAACCTCATTGATGAATTGGCAGCCATGGATACCGAGGTAACTCGCCAACTGTCTCCGAGTATGTCGATGGATATGAAGGCGATGACTCAAGTAAGCTTAACACATGAAGAATTTAGTGCTGCGTATCAGCAAGACAAGGTTACGCAGGACTTGTTACCTAAGGGAATTGACGGTTTTATCGGGGCGCGTGACGAGCTGGCAAAGACATTGGCAGCCATTCGCGGACAATAACAGCCACACGACAGAGCACGACGGATACTGGGCTGGCACAAAAGATATTTGCCTACTAATAGTAAGTTGGCTATCATTACCTACTTCAAATGACAAGAAGCAAGGCTTATATGAAACGGCTATCAATATTATTGGCAGGCAGTGCTTTAGCGATCAGCGCCCAGGCAGTCAACTGGGTAGAGGTGTCCGAGAGCAGCTCTGGATCAATTTTTAGTATAGATTTGGATTCTATTGAAAGCTCTGACATCAGTATCATAGATGAAAAAGACGTCGAAAATATCACAGTATCTATCCTTAGAACCTATCCTAAAGACACAGACACCAAGTCGGATGACCAGAAGGAAGAAAAAAGCAATATTGACCATAGTGAGCAACAACTACTCATTTCATGTAAAGACGCCAGTTACTATAGACGAGCCTTCGTTAACTACGATGCTGAAGGCAAAGCAACCAAATCATGGCAGTCAGAAAAACCAATATTGACCACAAAAGACTTTAAAGTTACCACACCAAAGACAGTCGGTCGTACGGTGATAGAGCAGTCTTGTAAGGACTACGAACAAGACGAAGAGCAATAAACACAGCCTACTTAACACAATACTAAAAAACATTAATACAGCATCAAAAAAAGCGCCCTGACATAGTATCAGGGCGCTTTTTTATTTGGAGAATCGTTTAACTATATCGACAATACGACGTGCCTAGTAGTCAAAGAAGCCGTCATTCATTTTAAGCTTTTAGTACCGTATAAACAGGTACTGGGAACTCGCCATGCAAGTCGACCAAGTCCAGTAACACTAGCGCACCGACCACAGTATGGTCAGCTGATTGACACAGCTCGTAGGCAGTGGTCAACGTACCACCAGTCGCTAAGATATCATCAACCAATAGTACGCGCTCAGGCGGTAGATTGTTTTGCATCTCAAGCGTGTCTTTACCATACTCCAGTGCATAGGCTTTGTTGGCAACCGGTGGCGGCAGCTTACCTGGCTTACGCAGCAAGATCATGCCTTTGCCCAGACGGCCTGCCAGCATACTAGCAAATACAAAGCCACGCGCTTCTACTGCACCCAGACAATCTATCTCGTCCATAAGCCCTTCTGGTAATGCAGCAAGCAGCGCATCGATAACAGCGTCAATATGACTGCGCAGTAACGGGGTAATGTCATAAAAATCAATGCCAGCTTTTGGAAAGTCTGGTACTGTGCGAATAATCTGCCAAAACGGATGGTCAGTATTGAGCACATGAGACGTCTCATTGTTGGTGGCGGATGTGGCGGCGGCATTGGTACTCATGATGACCCTTAGCTTATGTATTTAGATGGTTTAGTTAGTTTAGATAAGACAACAACTGGATGATATATCAGCGATAAATGCTAAGCATTACTGTGAATTTAGCGGCGATTATTATAGCATAATTGGTTTTCGTATGGCGGGCTGGCGTCCAGTCTTGTTATTAAGCACTAATAAGGTCACATATGTGATTGACTTGATAAAAGAAAAGTCATCTCAATATACAAGTGTAAACTTAACTATGAAAATTGCGGTTATATGCTAAACTACGTGCGTTTTTGCAGTCTAATATAATAGCTGTAATATTAAAAATGAGCGTTTATAGCACGCTGTAACTGTAATACTGGTAATGATCGATAGGACTATTTATGAAACGTTATGAATGTATTGTCTGCGGCTGGATATATGATGAGGCGCTTGGCTGCCCAGAAGAAGGTATCGCACCTGGCACTAAGTGGGAAGACATCCCTGATGACTGGACTTGCCCTGAGTGCGGTGTCGGTAAGCTTGATTTTGAGATGCTTGAGCTGTAGTAGATGACCCTCTAATTAGGACACTTCATGACAAAATCAAATGACATCAATAGTGCCAAATTGCCTGAAACGCTAGATAACAATCTAGAAGATCATCTGAATAACTACCCTACTCCTGAGTGGCGCAAGTTTGGGGAGCATCAATGGCGCGACTCTGACTTGAGTAAGCACCTTCGTCAAGCAATGATTGACATCGGTGATGGTATTGAGTTGTGTGTCGAAGCTGGCGGTAACCCCAACAATCCGCCGCTGCTGATGATCATGGGGCTAGGCTCACAAATGATATTTTGGCCAGACAATTTTATTAAGCGCTTTATCGATGCTGGTTTTTTTGTGATTCGTTTTGATAATCGTGATATCGGCTTGTCTTCTAAAGTGCAGATAGAAGGTTTGCCGCGTATTAGCCAGCTTAAAATGATGGTACGCCTACAAACAGGGCTGTCTAACAAAAGCACACAGGTTGCTTATAACTTGACAGACATGGCTGAAGACACCGCACGTCTAATTAAAGCACTCAAGCTTGGCAAGACACATCTGCTTGGGGCTTCGATGGGCGGTATGATTGCACAAATTGTGGCGGCACGTTATCCAAGCTTAGTGCAGCGAATGGCGCTTATGTTTACCACGACCAATCGTGCGTTTTTGAAGCCGCCAAAGCCCAAACAGCTATATACCCTTATCAATCGTCCAGAGAGCCACTCTGAGCGTGATATCGTGCGTCATAGTGTTTGGTTTATGAAGACCGTTGGTACACCAGGTCATGTGAATGTGCGTATGGTCCGTGAAATCGCTAAGATTCGCTATCAGCGCAACTTCCACCCGCTTGGTACAGTACAGCAGCTCAATGCTATCTTGGCATCAGGCTCTATCAGCCGATTTAGTAAGCAAGTCAAAGCACCAACGATTGTATTACATGGTAGCGCTGATGGACTCCTGCCTGCCTCACAGGGCCGAGTGGTTGCCAAGACCATTCCTAATGCTACGTTCCATCTCATCGAAGGCATGGCACACGATATTCCAGAGTATTATCAGCCTTATATGGTTGACTTAATCAGTAATCATTTATCGAGCAACTAGCTTTAAAAACATCAATGTCAAAAAAAAGAGTGTAAAACCTACCGAAAACTCATAGGTTTTACACTCTTTTTTATTGCCTATTTAATCCTAGGGCGTGTCCTCAATTCAATCGATAGCTATCTAAATGGGTTAAAAATGGCTAAATCTTGCCAAATTGTGTCAAATAGCTGGTTAATATCTCGATATTATCTTCGCTATTTTCCTTGTTTGACTGCGATTTATCTCATTTTTATCACCACTCTTAAAACGAGGACACGCCCTAGTAATTGCATCAATCACAAGCGACACCAGCCCCTTCCTTATCTATACACATTTTATTCCCATTCTTTAGGTTACCAATCCACGCCTTACCACCTGTAAATACAAAGGATGGTTTGCCCTGATAGCTATCGTTAGCGTTCACACCACTATTAGCAAAGCGAAAAGGAATCACCAGCTCACCGCCTAAATTGACAAAGCCCCACTCTTCACCGATACGCACGCCAGCATATTCCTCAGAAAACGGACGCACTTCATCAAATGAGTACGTAATCATCGTGACATTATTGTCATCGACGAAACCCCATTTACCATCTTGCTGACGCGATTGAAGTGTCGTAAAACGCGCCGGTGCAGACTGTAATGCTGTGCTAGATTTTTCGTTAGAAGAAGTAGGTTTATTCACTGCCTGAGTGTTATTCTGGGCATTCGGATCACTCGCCGCATTGCCGTTTTTATCCACCCAACTGGTTGCACGACCTTTACGCACACGCGCTACTCCATTACGATAATTATCGATATCATCAATCGCTGCAGAAAATGAGACAACGGTACTATTGGCTGTGTTAATCACACCATAGTTACCCTCTTTTTTTACCACGATACGCCCATCCGATACAGGCCGCGCCCAACCTTGACTCTCTGTCAATATATCGTACATGGCAGGCACGACTTCGCGGCCCTGCATATTGAGATAACCGACGCGACTGTTACGCAGTACAGGCAACAGTCCACCTGACAGTTTATCGGCATCGACTTTTTGATAACGCGATAAATCAACGACTCGTTTGCCTTTTTTATCGATTAACGCCACTGGCGCACCAAAATCTTTGATCGCCAAAAAGTAACTGCTACTAGCCGTGCAGGAGACGTTTTTGTAATAACTTTTTGGGCTTTTACAGCTGGCGGCATGTGCGCTAGGCATCAAAAACAATGCGCTAGATAGCATCGTCACGACGACACTGTATTGCGATATTTTTGGTAGCAAGCCAGACAATGTATGTGGCTGTTTTTTTGATAGCAATCGTTGAAGCATAAATAAACCTAGACAAATAATATAGATTGTTTGGTATAACAAATCAGACGTTAAGTACATTATATCGTCAATCTACTATACATGTGTTGCAGCAATAATGGCGCTTAAAGTGCTACACACATATTATCCCTACAAACCATCTCTACAAAAATATCACTTGTATACATCATGCGCTTTTATACTCCTACGAATCGTCACCCTGATACAAATATTTTGATATAAATACTATTACCCAACTGTCATAAGACTCTTGTGAAAAACGTAGCTATATCAAATACTTTGATTATTTATTTGCGTCTAACGTGCCCAATAATCCTCCGCATAGCGAGAGTATCTGTATTCACCGTAATAAATTGTGGTTTTGCCATTTCATTTTGCACTGAAAACCACGACAATATGGCTTTGTGTCAACATAAGTTCTGACATGATGCAATGATAATAAGAGTGCTGTTATTCAAATACTGTTATAAGGACAAATTATGGCTATTGCTTCAACGCGATCTGCACCTATTGGCTTAGTCATTGGTTGTATCATTTTTGGGTTGGGCAGCTTAATTGTCGCTCACGTCGATATTGGTGGTTGGGCCATGTCGTTTTGGCGATTGGCTGTTTCTGGTATTGTATTTGCGGTATTGGCTAAGATAATGGGCCAACGAACGCCCAAATCAAGACGGGCCGTTTTTTATGCGCTACTATCGGGAGCATTTCTAGGATTAGATTTGGCGCTGTGGCATGAGAGTATTTATGCGGTTGGGCCTGGTATTTCGACGCTGCTTAATAGTCTGCAAATATTTTTCTTGGCTGCGATTGGGTTTTTGTATTTTAATGAGCGTCAGTCTATCGTGCAGCTTATTAGTTTGTTTTTAGCCATGATAGGCGTGGCGATGATAGGTAGTCCTGAATTTGCACACAATACCGCTGCGACTTGGGGCTTTGTCACTGGGATTGTATCTGGTGCCATGCTAGCGGCTTCGATGACCTTTATCCGCAAAACGCATGACACTGAACCGACGCCTATATTTATGCTAATGCAGCTGATCAGTATCGGCGGCGTCTTAGCCATGATTATACCGATGTTTGTATTTGACACAGATAATATCCTACCCAATACATGGTCTGAGATTGGCTGGGTGCTTATCTATGGTACGGTGATGCAGTGCTTAGCATGGGGATTGATTGCCTACTCTATTCCTAAACTATCTCTAGCACTGACTGGACTGCTATTATTGACTGAACCTATTGCAGCCCTTGTCATTGACTATAGCTGGCTGGACAAGCCGATTAACACTTTACAGTGGAGTGGTGCACTATTAACGATGTTTGCTATTTACTTAGGCTCATTGAAGCCAAAGCCACGCGCCCTTCGCCGCTATCGATTTTTTTCAAGATTTTATAAGCGAGATTATAAATAGTTCCGATACTGTTGTTCTATACTATAGTCTAATCCAAATAAAACCGATACAACCCTATTAACAATTGCATTTAATGAAATAAACGATGACTTATTCAATAGACTATCGCAAACAGGT
>NZ_JBNNFX010000022.1:0-52177 GCF_050267985.1 Psychrobacter sp. NPDC078929
AACTTTGCTTTCTTTATTATTGAAATGAGCACGGGACTGATTTCTCGTTCGATGGGGTTGGTCGCCGACAGCTTAGATATGTTAGCAGATAGCTTGGTGTACGGAATTAGCTTATTTGCGGTCGGTGGAACGGTCATTAAGAAAAAACGGATTGCTAGAATTGCCGGATATTTTCAAATTACGCTAGCGATTCTTGGTTTTTTAGAAGTACTAAGACGTTTCTTTGGCAATGAGCAGTTACCTGACTTTTCTACCATGATAGTCATATCGATTCTTGCGCTAATTGCAAACTTGATTTGCCTCTATTTACTACAAAAATCGAAAAGCAAAGAAGGAGAAGAAGCCCATATGCAAGCCAGTATGATTTTCACTTCAAACGATGTGATTATCAATTTAGGGGTAATTGTTGCAGGGATTTTGGTTAATTGGTTACACTCTAGTACGCCTGATTTGATTATTGGTAGCATCGTATTTGCTTTAGTTATTCAGGGCGCCTTTAGAATATTGAAGTTGAGTAAGTAGCCAAGCCTAATAACTGAAGCAAATAGCTCAAGTAAGTAGCTTAATTAAACCGCTAAGTGTAAAGTAACTGGGTTTGAAGCAAATAAACATCATAAGGATATGAGACCTCAAGCAATGATTGAACAAACTTTAAATCTAGTCACCACCAAAGACCATCAGCAAGTTGCCGTTTGGCGAATAATAGATGATGAAGTCTTTGATAAGAATCTGGTGGTGGTCAACTAATTTAGGACACTAATAAAATTCAAACCTACATCGCCATTACTTATAACCCTGAGTCGAGAACGGATAATAATTATAAGCGTTGGGGCAACTTTTATGACCGCCAAGATCTGTTAGTAGGTGACGAGTTGTGTCAGGTGGTTAATTTTCAGAGACCTTCCTAAATTTTGTGTAAGTATTTAATCTAAACGTCAGTTACACAGAATCTGGGATGGTCTCTCGTATTCTTTGGTTGCCACCCTACAGCCCTGATCTAAATCCCATTGAAAAGAAGTGGGCACAGGCAAAATTTCTACGTCAAGGCTGGATGGAGAATAATCTACCTAAGCTGTTTCATGATATGGGTTGTATCTCTTTTATTCTAGACTGACTATAGTTAACTATCATATTATTATGAATCGAACAATTTAGACTAGATCCTTAATATCTATATCCAATGCATCGCAAATATCATAGGCCTTTTTGAGAGTGACATTCTTCTCTCCACGCTCGATATTTCCCATATAACTTCGATCAATATCTGCCATCTCTGCCAGCACTTCTTGAGATATTCCTTTGCTTCTGCGCACATCACGGATACGCTTTCCAAAGGCTATCATGCGTTCATCTGTCTTCATCTCACCAACCACTGCTAAAAATAGCAATACTCACAGTGGTGGGCTATAATATCCACGGGATATAGTCGGTATTATGAGGTGAGTATGAAAACAAAACTAGAGTATCAGCCAGATATAACAGAAACTAATAAGCTGATCTGTGAGAGGTACTGGTTAAGAGAAGGCGATAAACGAAGTGGTTTTATATATACCTGTAAAGAAATAGGTCAAGAGTTTGATGTTAAGCATCAGGATATACCTAGTATCGTTAAAATAAATGCTCATCTTGTCGTACTAGACTGCCAATGCATAGACTGCGGTACAACTAAGATTTGCTATACTCGCTCACAGCTAACTCGATTGGATCTTATTAGATGGCGGTGTGATGATTGCAGGGCGGCGCTTGAAAAAAGAATGGATCAAGAGTACTTAGAGTATCGTCTTAAACAAGACCGTTTAGCAGAAGAAAAGAGACAGACCGCTCTAGAGTACATCAATCAATGCCGAAGCATTCAATTAAGCAGTATTCCTTCAGTCACTGAGCTTAACGATGTGGATAAACTTCTACTCGCAGCGACTGTAGAGAGCCTAGGGGCAGATAATATAAGGAATACAGTCTCTCTACGTGACAATTTATCATTACCTTTATCACCGTTCTCTAAATTAGATGAAGAGATACTACAGCATCTTTTTAACCGAAATCTGCTCATACTCGCTTCTGAAAATAGCTACGAATACGTAACTATCAACGAAGAAAAAGAGCTAGAGATAGATTTCTATCAAGCGATCTTTGAGTTTGCTTATAGTATTGAGAATCTTACTAAAATCTTGATAAACGCTAAATCTCAGAAAAATACCAGTGCTCTAGTAGCGAATGATCAATTTAAGAACTGGTGTGAAAAGTTACAGCTAGGAGAGTGTTTAAGCTACCTGATTACTAGGTCAAGATTGAACTATCTAGCACCGCCTATTGGCGAAAAGCTAATTAGTATTCTCAGATCATGTTTAGCTGAATGCTCTGTATCAACCATGCATTATATCATTTGGAAGTCTGTGGAAAATGCTGCTGCATACGTGCAAAAACCAGGTATTACTCGAAAACATGCTTCAAATTCTGTTTCTGGTAATATAGAGAGAGTATTCAATAAAATATACAGTGGTAGTTGGAGTCACAATAAATCTTTTCGCGATGCTAGCCACCCTCAGTCTGCAATGGCCAAAATATTTTTTGATTATGTATTTGCAGTAGATGATGGTGGTTTTCACCATACTCTTGATGAGCTATTCAGCCCATATAGGTCCCAAAAAACTTTAGAGCAAGTAAGTTACGCAACTCTAGGAGATGCTAGAAGTACGAATTATTCAGTCACAATAGCTCTTGATATTAAACAATCATGATTTACCGATGTCTAAATCACTAATACAATTAAATCAGCCGAATAAGACATAGCAATGAGAGAAAGATTGTCTAGATAGAAGACTATCTGACTTGCTGAACAATTTTATTACTACTGATAGGAGCTAGTATGGAAGATTCTAAATTTGAAGCATCGATTACCGATGATCGTCCTATCCTCGTTAGCAAACAAGAAATAGAAAAGCGCCGCCGCATTAACTTTGATACTTTGGGCAGCTTCGCAGTCGATAATATTCCTATTAACCCAGATACTCAGCACATCTTTCAAGACTTTGAGGAAGGTAAAATTGCAACTAGCAAGGAAGTAAAAGCTTTGCTACATGCTCACTATACTAAGATAGCGCTCGAAGATAATTAGCTCTTATAGTTTGAGCCCGACGTTGCTAAGCTATTATAGTATTGCTTTTCACAGCCAGTATCGAAAGATGAAACATAATTAATTGTGCTATTCAATCATATTTATCAAATCATTTCACCTATGTAAGATTACTAGTCCAGTATCACTAACTCTCGTCCAGCCATCTCCGAAATAAAGAATAACTATTCTGCCCACAAACATAATAATGCTATAGCTAGTCAGCTTATTCGCTTAGTGAATAGATAAGCATTAAGACCTAATATCACCGTGGTGAATTACATCCTTGGGTCTGCTTCTATCTACACTCGCGTGCTTTAATATTACCATCATTATATCCGTGTTCATATGATTCGATATCTTGCAACTGACAATACTATGTGCAAAGACGTTAATGATAAACATGAATAGCAGAAAACTACTTTTACTTCTACCTATCTGACATAGATAAAATCTACTGGATTAGAGGATGGTACGATTGATCAAAAGTAACCATTAATAGATAGACGTAGCGAAGCGCATCATGTCCGCGTTTATAGCTTAGATAGGATGATATTAGAAAGAATGCTTCTGAAGATGTGAAAGATACCTGAAAAACTTAATTGTTATGATACCTAATTGATAGAACGACCATTATCTTTTGGATAGGTAAAAGTGATTTGTTCTGATAGGTTGTAATAATCACCGAAGTGATAGTTTTAATTTAGATGCCTACAAATAATATAGCGATGTACACTATTAGAATAAGAGGTTTCTAGCATGTCAACCTATAAGGAGATGTGTGCAGCTCATGCAGAGCACTAGCAAAAAAGCCATGAGCGAATTCAATTCGAGCGGGTTCATTATTTTTAGCTGGAAAATACTCGGGTTCATCATTGCTACGAACCAATATAACTTGCTGATCAGCGAACAAAGTATTAAATAACTGTATGAGCCAGTCGGTAGCTAATCGTTCGCTATCAATTATCATTTCTGCTGAGTAGGTATTGTCAGATTGAGTACTAGACAATTCTTGCCACTGACTTCTCCATTCTTTTAAATACTCATTTTTATCATGAGAGAGTATATTGCTAGATGACTTTTCAGTATGACTCTTTAATTGAATAAGCTGTTGTAGCAACGAACTTGCTTCAGTAGAAGAAAGTAAATCAGAAAAATTCATTTTATTATCGGATAGATTCATAGAGAAGACATTGACTTAATAAATACTAAAGACAAAAAACTTTAGGTAAAAAGGTAAGTAATAAAAGAGCTTAAACAAATTTACTATCAAAAAATCTTAACATACTAGCGCTAGCAGAATATGGCACTTTCCGTTAGTATGGCAGGCTATATTATACACCGTTTTTATGAATGAGGCCGCGCATGTCAAGCACTCCAGAAACTAAACCGTCAGCACCTCAAGCTGACAATAAAAAAGCGCCTGTATCTACTGGCATGCCTGAGCATATTTCTTTAGATAAGTGGGCAGACACTGGTTATGAATGGTCAGGAGAGGTAAAACCAAGCTCGTTTGATCGTCTTGCTACTACTCTGAGCACTGAACATGAGCAGTCAGATATACAGCTCAACGCTAACTTGTATCGTCGCAACAACGTCTTGCATTTAGCATTTACTTTGACAGGTGATGTTTGGCTAACTTGTCAGCGTTGTTTACAACCAATCGCTATAGACTTATCTGATGATTATGACATCGCGCTACTCGAAAACGATAGTCAGGTTCGTTTAGTCAAAGATGAACAAGATTATTTATTACTGGATGAAATCGTCACTGAGCAGTCGCCAGAGCGTCTGTTACCATTTAAGAAGTTGGTAGAAGACGAGATCTTGCTCAAAACACCAATGGCACCAAAGCATGACGATTGTGAGATGTCTGTTGAGCAGTTTGGCGAGATACCAGAAGAAGAGGAAGGTGAAAATCCTTTTGCTGCTTTAGCCTCGCTAAAAGGCAAACTATAAGCGTCAAAATTATCTACTCGATGCATTTAAAAAACCTTTTATCAGCTTTGTACAGAAGAGTGCGAGGCAGGGCTTTATTAATTTAATAAACATGCGTATAATGTCCGGTTTATTGCATTCGAGCAACCTGTTGCTTGCTGATAGAAACTGACTGGGTAAATTTTTTATAGAATTCAGCCTTGGTCAGTGCTTTATGTGAGTGGCAATCTATTTAACTAATGATGCTTAAGACTTAGGTTGTTGTGATTATATAGCCTCTGTCAGTATCGACTTAAGCTGAATTTCAAGCTTATCCCTTTTAAGTATAGGAGCTATATCATGGCTGTTCAAAAAAGTCGTAAAAGCCGTTCTCGTCGTGACATGCGCCGTTCACATCACCGTATGGAAATTGCTGAACTAAGCGTAGATGCTACTACTGGTGAAAAACATCGTCGTCATCACATGACTAAAGATGGTTTCTACCGTGGTCGTCAACTGTTCAAAGTCAGCCAAGACGCCTAAGACATTGGCTCTATGATAGCTTAGGCGAAGATAATAATAGTACTGGTGACTATTATTGTTTTTGCCTAGTTATTATTAGTCAATAAGCTTTGAGCTAAAAAAAGCCAAGTTATTTCGCTATCATATATTATGTGGCTGGATAACTTGGCTTTTTGTTATTTATAACTAGACTTATTGCTTAATTCGCTTGTTATTTTTAGTAGATTTAAAAATGTGCTGATATAATCTGCTCCTTTAATTTGGGCAGCGTTACTCTTGCTGTTTGGTTTGCATCCGCTATGATAATAGTGTCTGTCAGTGTATAGTTTACTGACAATCCGTTTTCTTGCATAAATACTTGAAGTAGCGGCTTTGTATAGCATCTAATAATATAATACACCCCATTGTTTTTAGGGATATTTCTAATCAGATAAGGAATATTGGTTATGGCTTCTGTACCCGATATGGTAAAAAAGCAACCCGCTCGTATCGCGGTCATTTTTCCTGGACAAGGATCTCAAGCAGTCGCGATGACGAGCGAGCTTGCCGAAATCTATCCAGAGATACGTGATACATTTACCGAAGCGAGTGATGCGCTTGGTGAGGATTTGTGGGCAATCTGTCAGGACGAGGAAAAACTCAATCAAACCCAATATACTCAGCCTGCGCTTTTGACAGCTAGTATTGCTATTTGGCGTGTCCTACAACAAAAAATAGAAGAGACGCCTTGTTATTTAGCTGGTCACTCTCTGGGCGAGTACAGTGCCCTGTGTGCTGCCAATGTGATATCTCTGGGTGATGCAGTCACTTTAGTACATAAGCGCGGTCAGTTGATGCAAGAGGCCGTTGTAGGTGTCGATACTGCTATGGCAGCAGTACTAGGACTAGAAGACAACCGAGTCGAAAACCTGTGTGAACAGGCAACCGAACACGTAGAAAATGCGGTAGTCGGTGCAGCCAATTTTAATAGTCCAGGACAAGTGGTTATCTCGGGTAACGCTGCTGGTGTTAATGCTGTTATTGATAAAGTCAAAAATACTGGTAAAAAATCTGTTCCTCTAAAAGTGAGTGTGCCGTCTCATTGCGCACTTATGGAACCTGCCAGCAATGCATTGGCTGAGATACTAGCGGGTATCAAGTTTGATCAGGCAACCATTCCTGTTATACAAAATCGCTATGCACGCGTTGAAACCAGTGCGGTCGGTATTAAGCAAGCATTGACTGAACAGCTGAGCGAGCCAGTACTGTGGTCAAAAACCATGCAAGAGTTAGCTGACAAGCAAATCAATATCTTAATCGAATGTGGCAGTGGTAATGTACTGAGCAATTTGGCGAAGCGTCAGGCGCAGCCAATCGCCAGCTATCCTACTGACAAGCCTGCCCGTCTAGAAAAATTATTGGAGGTGTTATCATGAGCCGTACGATTACATTAGTGACTGGCGCTAGCCGAGGTATCGGCAAGGCAGTGGCCAAGCGTTTTGCTAAAGAAGGACATTTTGTCATCGGAACCGCGACCACTGAAAAGGGCGCTGAGCTTATCGATGACTACCTTCATGATACTGGTGGTATTGGTCGTGTTTTAGACGTACGTGATACTGCTCAAATTGACAAACTGTTTGAAGAGATTGAAAGCGTCTATGGTGCGGTGCAAGTATTGGTTAACAATGCCGGTATTACCCAAGATGGTTTATTGATGCGTATGAAAGATGAAGATTGGGAAAATGTTATCGATACCAATTTGACATCGGTATATCGCATGAGTAAACGTGCCGTACGCGGTATGATGAAAGCACGCCGTGGTCGTATTATCAACATTACCTCTGTCGTCGCTCAAATGGGCAATGCAGGCCAATCTAACTATGCGGCGACCAAAGCTGGCGTAGAAGGGTTTAGCCGTACACTTGCACGTGAGATTGGTTCACGCCAAGTGACCATCAACTGTGTGGCACCAGGCTTGATCGAAACGGATATGACAGATGAGCTTGATGAGCGCCTATTGAACTCTATGTTAGATGCTGTACCTATCAGCCGTCTTGGTCAGCCAGAAGACATCGCTGCAGCGGTACATTTCTTGGCTAGCGACGAAGCTAGCTATATTACAGGTGCTGTTATTCCTGTCAATGGCGGCATGTATATGTAGTCAATATATGAGCGTTACATAGTTATAATAAAAAACTGTGTGAACGAGTGTAAACTATAATAAAGGGTGCTATAATGACGGATACTTTTGAGTCAAAGCCCTGTATGATAACAGGGCTTTATTAGACATCAGACAGACTGTATAACATGTCATAGAGTACTCAGACAGCATTGCTAGTCTGGCAAACGCATTTTATATACCATGCTATAGCGTTTAAACAAGGCGATATAGCAGTTTATTAAAAATAATAGATGATAACGGAGTGATCTACATGAGTAATGATATCGAGCTAAGAGTAAAAGCAGCAGTAGCTGAGCAACTAGGTATGAATGTTGAAGACATCAACAACGATGCTTCATTCATGGAAGACCTAGGTGCGGATTCTTTAGACCTAGTTGAATTGGTTATGTCATTTGAAAGTGATTTTGGTATCACTATTCCTGATGAAGATTCTGCAGAATTGACTACTGTTCAAAAAGCAATTGATTACGTACAAGCCCAACTATAATTTGCTACTTATTTAGCAGATTTATAATGCCGCTTATCTGATTAGATAGGCGGTTTTTTTATGGGCGCGTGATTATTATCTTTAAACGCAGCAATCGAATTTAACATTGACTACGTCAATTCAACATTATTCAACATACTATTACTATCTACATCGACTCACTTTATCTATACTTATAATAGTAAGCCGTAGAAGAAGATGCCAGTTAGACATTTAAAATATTGTTTGATTGCGTGTTTTATTAAAAGAATGACAAATAATAATATTTCAAGGAGTATATATATGGGTATGTTTAGCTTTGCAAAAGATATCGGTGATAAGATTTTCAACCGTGATGACGAAAAGCATGATGCTAAGACAGAAACGAAAGCAGATGCTAATACACCAGTACAAAGCAGTGAACCGAGTGCACAGTCAGTTGCCAATATTTTATTGCGCCGTATTCAGCAGCAGAACCTCAATATCAGTAACCTAAAAATTAAATATAATGGTTCTACAGATACTGCAGAAATCAGTGGTAATGCTAAAACTCAAGCTGATCGTGAAAAAGCAATTATCGCTATCGGTAACGTGCAAAATGTTGCAAAAGTTATTGATAACATTGATATTGAAGAAGATGCACCTGAATCTACAATGTATACGGTAAAGTCTGGTGACAGCTTATCTAAGATTGCTAAAGAAGTGTATGGCTCATCTGGCGATTATATGAAGATATTCGAAGCGAACAAGCCAATGTTATCTGATCCAGATAAAATCTATCCAGGCCAAGTATTACGCATTCCTAAGCCATAATGTTAAAAGAAGCGTATAGAACAATAATATTTCAAATATGACATTCTAATCAAAAAAGCCTCTTATTATTAAGAGGCTTTTTTGATGTTGTACACTTCAAATAAACACTTTATTTCAGTGACATTTGATAGTCATAAAGTGATTGGTTAATTAGTCGAGTCTAGCTTGTTGTGCTGCTCAGCTAGAGCCCATTGGATATGCTCATCTAGCATGTCATTATGTATGGTTAATTTAGATTTTAACTGTTCGACTACTTCTAAGCTGGCATTAGCATTGCCAAGGCCGATAGCGATATTACGTAAAAAATTCACATAGCCAGTGCGTCTTAGCGGACTACCTTGAGTGTTCTTCATAAAGTCGGCTTCTTGCCACTGCCATAGTTCAAGCAAGCTACTATTATCCAGTTCATGCCTTGGTGCAAAATCATCAACGGTAGTTAGATTGGCATAACGATTCCATGGACAGATTAACTGACAATCATCACAGCCAAAGACCCGATTGCCAATTGCGCGTCGATATTTAGTATCGATGATGCCATCATGTTCGATAGTTAAATAAGAAATACAAGCAGAGGCGTTTAGCTCATGGGGTGCTACAATTGCTTGAGTAGGACATATATCAATACAAGCGCTACAACTACCGCAATGCTCCTTGACAGGTTTGTCATCGGGTAGCTCAAGGCTCAAAAATAGCTCACCGAGCACAAAAAATGAGCCAGCTTGCTTATTTATAAGTAATGTATGTTTACCTGTCCAACCGAGACCTGCTGCATCTGCAATAGGCCGTTCAAAGATAGGCGCCGAATCGCTAAAAGGTCTAAACACAAATTCTTTCTCTGAACCGATATCCAAATGTTGCCATTCAGGAAGCATTGTTTCTATCTTCAAAGCCAATTGCTTTAAACGACTACGCATCGTTTTATGGTAGTCGCGCCCTCTTGCATAACGCGCAATGATGCCTTTATTAGGGTGATCGTTATCAGTGACAGCACGCGGTATGGGTGCTTGAGTTAGATAGTCCATACGTACGCTGATGATGGTCTTTGCGCCTTCGACTAGCTGATCAGGATGAGCGCGCAGAACATGATTATTGTGCATAAACTGCAGTTGACCCTCATAACCTTTATCTAGCCACTTCTGTAGTTGTTCAATCTGCTTAGTAAACAAAGGATGATGCACAGATAAAAAACCACAATCAGCAAATCCTAGTGCCTGTGCTTGTGCTTTGATCCATTGCTTAACATCAGCTGTGGTTGCAAATACAGTTGGATTGGTAATGGTAATTTTATTTTTATCAGTAGGCATAGAGAGTAGGTGCTTATTAGATGTTTTCTCGTTTGTTTTAATCAGATTATTCATATCTGACAATCAGAGATAATGTAAATACCGCTATGATAAGCCAGTGAGCAATGAGTGCAAGTATAAAAGAAAATAAACTCACATTCATATTGATACATAAGTCGAGGTAAGCTTTTGCTAAGCTGATATGAGAAATGAGCAATCAAATTTAAATAGAATAAAAAATGAGTAGAAACACCAAGGATAAGTTATGAGAAATAATACCAATTTGTCACCTATAAAAAATACAAAACCTATTGCGCTATATAATAGTGAGCAGGTTTATGCGATGGAGCAGGCTTGGTTTGCAGAGGGATACGACAGTTTTGGTTTGATGAAACAAGCCGCTTGGCAAACGACACAGCAAATAGAACAGATTTATGAGCGAAAAAATGTCAGTGCCAGCCATTCTACCAATACTAACGTTTATCACCGTAGTGCTCATCCACGTCGAGCAAGTATCTGGGTAGGGAAAGGTAATAATGGTGGTGATGGTTGGCTTATCGCTCATTATTTACAGCAAGCTGGCTGGCAAATCGAGATAATAACGGTTGGTTTTAGTGAAAATGATTTTGTTATCGATAATCAATCAGTCACTTCTAAAAATTCTAACAATGAAGACAGTGACAGTGGGAATATAACGGACGCGACAAAGGCATTACAGGTAGCTTTAGCGAGCAGTTGTCACTATCAACTGTTTGAAGATATTATTAGTCACGATGATGCGGATAAAAGAGTTTTGCCAGCTGATATCTATATCGATGCATTATTTGGTATTGGCTTAGATCGTGCACCAGAGGGAGCCTATAAAGCAGCTATTAAAGCTTTTAATAACTTTACTCAACAAAATAACGCCTTAGCAATAGCAGTCGATATTCCGAGTGGGTTAGTAGCCTCTACTGGTGAGGTATTCGAGCATATAGCAATACAAGCTGACGTGACTTTATGTTTGATTGCGCGTAAGTTTGGTCTGCATACCAAAGACGGTACAGACTATAGCGGAGACGTAGTCGATATACCGTTGATACCTCATCAAATGGCATGTCCGCAAACAGCTAGCCATCATATGATACCTAAGAAAAATACCAGTCAAGCATTTGCGCCAGTTGCTACGCTGCTGACGGCTGCACATAGTATGAAGCCACGTCGCCAAAACAGCTACAAAGGCAGCTATGGTCATGTATTAGTCATTGGCGGAAATCGCGTCGATGGCTCTCAAGGTATGGGCGGTGCTGCCATACTGTCTGCGGCCAGTACGATGGCGACAGGTGCCGGTAAAATAACAGTTGCCTGCCATGAGGCTTTTCATGGGTCACTATTGACCTCATTGCCAGATGCGATGACCATTAATTTACATGACGCAAGCGGCGTAAAAAATTTAATCAAGCAGGCCAGTGTCGTTGCCATTGGGATGGGACTTGGCCATGACGAAAAAGCCAACGCATTATTTATTGATTACGTACAGGCTGCTATAGAGAATGAAAAATCAATCGTGATTGATGCTGATGGTCTTTATCACTTGGCATCACTACATGTGGACAATCATGAGCTGATAACAGAGCTACGAGAATATAGTACTAATCATCGGGTTTGCTTGACGCCGCATAGTGGGGAAGCAGCTAGATTGCTTGAGCAAAAAGTAAGAGAGATTGAGTCCAATAGACTGCAAGCTATAAAACAGTGCGCCGCGACATACGGTGGTGACTGGGTGTTAAAAGGGGCAGGATCGTTAGTGCTAGAGCAAGAAGAAGGAAAAGAGCAAATATACGTCTGTGATGTGGGTAATGCTGGCATGGCAACCGCTGGCATGGGTGATGTGCTATCTGGGGTGACTGCTGGACTATTGGCACAGCAAGATTTATCAGCAGAGGCGCGTAGCTTACATCAAGCAGTTCTTATACATGGGTTTGCAGGAGATGTATTAGTCAATCAAGCGAATAGCGACACCAATACATTACTAGTGGGGCAACAAGGGCTACAAGCTCAAGATATGCCAGCAGCCATTCGTCACGTCATGCAGCTTATGATAGTTTGATATTTGCTTTCAAGAGGTCTGGCTAGGTAGAAGGGTTGGAGCAATACTGAGTAATCGCTTGCTGTACGCGCTCGCGCTTAAGCTCAATCTCACGACCATCTAGGTACTGACGTTTGCCATTGGCATCCATCTCATAGATGCGTCCGCCTACATTTAGGTTGGTCAAGTTATTACGTAGTGATTGGCAGCGCTGAGCATTAGCCTGAGCTTCTTGTTCTTTAATACGTGCTTCAAGTGCGGCTACTCGTTGTTCTTCTGCAGTTTGAGCATTGCTGCTCTGGTTGGGATCTGTTTTTCCTGCCATTTGTCCTGCATTGTTCTGTCTACCGTCACTACGAAACTCAATCAGTTCGATATTTTTGCCGACTTGCGGCGCATGTTGGCTATACTTTACCTCACCATGTGCCCCAATAGATTTATAAACTTGAATAGCCTGACTGGCATTCATGGACAGCATTAGCATACACGCGGTACTCATCAACAGTTTGGCAGCGGTATTTATCTTAGACGCATATGCCATAGTAGCAATCCTCTTATTTAATAAAAATCAAATGTATATGGGTGTAAATATAACACTTGAACGTTTTATTGGTAGTAATAATGTATCGACTATCGATTCTAGCAAATAATACTTATCAATGTATATTATTTAATAACTAATAGTTTGGGATAGGCTTTAGAAGTTTTGCTTGACAATAACTCGTAAACCATCGAATATAATAGCAGTTGACTGGTCAGTGAGCGGCTTTTACGATGTTGCCGTGGCACTTGAGAAAGAGAACTACAAGTTACTTATCGGTAGCTTACGCAGTTTTATTTCCTTTGTGATAATGATATAGCAAGCATAGTGGCACAACGATCACTATTAATAGCGATACATTGTCTCCGGACTTATCTGTCTACAATGACTAAGATAAACTTATTATTTGAAATGTGCTAAATGTGTTTTTAGCAGTTGTATCAAACGCGATATAGTATGACGTTAAGAGATTTCCCCAAAGCCTATTGTAAGTTTTAAAAATCTTATAATTTAGCATTGGTTATGAAGTTTTTTTGCTTGTGTATATCGATGCATCTGTACAAATAGAGTCACACAAATAAAGTCACAATAGGTACTTGCTAGTATCAAATCTCAATAATAAGCCTCTTCTTTTATAGATGCACTCGCATCTTGTCACTGTATATCGATAAACATCCATCACAAAGCTGACCTAAAATACACTGCTATGTTTGATTAGTATTGTCCTATCAGACAGTGTTAATTAAACCTATTAGGCAGATATTCTTGATATGGACAAGAATTAGCGATCATTCAGTAAGTGAAAATAACGACGGTAAGTAATTATTTTTACTCATAGAATCCCGCAAATTCTCGCCGCAAAAAAAGGTGATGACAGTGACGCAAACCACGCAAAGTCCGAACATGACGGGACATACCCAAACGGGTAATGCCGCCAAAAATTTTGAACAAAAGCAACAACGTCTTGCAGAAGGTAGTGCACAGCCTGTGATGCTATCGGGCGCTGAAATGCTGGTGCAAGCACTGACTGACGAAGGTGTCGAATACATCTTTGGCTATCCAGGTGGCGCGGTCTTACATATTTATGATGCGCTGTTTCAGCAAGAAAATATTGAGCACATCTTAGTACGTCACGAGCAAGCAGCGGGCCACATGGCCGATGCTTATTCGCGAGTGACTGGTAATACTGGCGTCGTGTTGGCCACATCGGGCCCTGGTGCGACCAATACCGTGACAGCTATTGCTACTGCCTTTATGGATTCTGTACCAATGGTTGTAATCGCAGGTCAGGTGCCAAGCAGCCTAATCGGTGAAGACGCTTTCCAAGAAACAGATATGGTAGGCGTATCACGTCCTATCGTTAAGCATAGCTTTCAGGTACGCCATGCTAGCGAAATTCCAATGATTGTAAAAAAGGCATTTTATATTGCCCAGACTGGTCGCCCAGGCCCTGTCGTCATTGATGTGCCAAAAGATATGACTGCGCCTAGCGAAAAATTCGCTTATGAATATCCAGAAGAAGTTTTTATACGCTCTTATCAGCCTTCACTCAAAGGCCATAGCGGTCAAATCAAAAAAGCCATGGAAACGCTATTAGCAGCGCAGCGTCCTGTTGTATATGCAGGCGGCGGTGTGATTTGGAGCAATGCGCACGAAGAATTAACAGATCTTGCACATCGTTTGAATTTACCAGTGACTAATACCTTGATGGGTCTTGGTACATTCCCTGGCTCTGATCGTCAGTTCTTAGGTATGCTTGGCATGCACGGTACTTACGAAGCCAATATGAGCATGCATCACGCTGATGTGATTTTAGCTGTCGGCGCGCGTTTCGATGATCGTGTGACCAACAACGTCAAAAAATTCTGCCCTAACGCAACCATCATTCATATCGATATCGATCCTGCGTCAATTTCAAAAACGATTCTTGCGCACATTCCTATCGTAGGTGATGTGAAGTCGGTCTTAACGGACATGCTAGAGATCGTTGGTCAAGACAAGCAGTTAGAGCAGCACGCATTGCTCGATTGGTGGTCACAAATTAATGAGTGGCGTAAGCGTCATGGCTTACGTTATGACACCAGCACAGATAATGGCATTAAGCCACAAAGTGTCGTACAAGCTCTAGATAAAGTGACTAACAGTAACGCTATTATCACAAGTGACGTCGGTCAGCATCAGATGTTTGCGGCACTTTACTATACTTACAATGAGCCACGTCAATGGCTGAATTCAGGTGGTCTTGGTACCATGGGTGTTGGTCTGCCGTATGCAATGGCTGCCAAACTTGCCAATCCTGAGCGTGATGTGGTTTGTATTACTGGCGAAGGCTCTATTCAGATGAATATCCAAGAGCTATCGACCTGCTTGCAATATAACTTACCAGTTAAAATTCTCAACATTAACAATGCGCAGCTTGGTATGGTGAAGCAGTGGCAAGATATGCTGTATGAAGGTCGTCATGCCCAGTCTTATATGAACTCCTTACCAGATTTTGTCAAATTGGCTGAAAGCTATGGTCATGTCGGTATCAAAATTACTGACCCTGCGACCATGGAGGCACAATTGGCTGAAGCAATGGCTATGAAAGACAAACTGGTATTTATCGATGTTTACGTCGATCGTAATGAGCATGTATATCCAATGCAAATCGCTGGACAGGCCATGCGTGATATGTGGTTAACAAAAGGGGAGCGTACCTAATGCAACAACAACATCTGATTTCGGTATTGATGGAAAACGAAGCGGGTTCGTTGTCGCGGTTAGTCGGCTTGTTCTCACAACGTGGCTACAATATCGAAACTTTGAACGTCGCGCCTACTGATGACCCAAGTATCTCACGTCTAACGGTTACGACCATTACATCACCTGAAAGAATTGAGCAGATCACCAAACAATTGCATAAATTGATTGAAGTGGTTAAAGTGCTTAACCTAACGGAGAACGTACACGTTGAGCGTGAATTAATGCTCATTAAAGTCCGTGCAACAGGCGGTGTTCGTGAAGAGATTAAACGTAGCGCAGATATTTTCCGCGCACAAATCGTCGATGTAAATTCGAATTTATATACGATTCAAATCGTGGGTGACAAAGCCAAACTTGATGGTTTTATCGATGTGATTGGCCGTGAGCGCATTATGGAAGTGGTTCGCTCAGGTGTTATCGGTATTGCCCGCGGTGAAAAAACCCTCAGCATTTAATTATTTATCAAAACCAGTTTCAACCAATATTTATTTATCTAATCAACAAAGCGCTTATCTTAGTTATTATATTGACTACAGCATAAGCGTTTACTATCCATGGCAAGCCATGATTGAGAACAAGGACTCTATTTATGAACGTTTATTATGACAAAGATTGTGACCTATCTATTATCCAAGGTAAAAAAGTTGCCATTATCGGTTACGGTTCACAAGGCCATGCACACGCGCTTAACCTACAAGATTCAGACGTCGATGTCACTGTTGGTCTACGTGCAAATTCAAGCTCATGGAAAAAAGCTGAAAATGCTGGTCTAAAAGTTGCTGAAGTAGAAGAAGCAGTAAAAGCTGCTGACGTTATCATGATTTTGACGCCTGATGAGTTCCAAAAAGAGCTTTATAATGATGTAATCGAGCCAAATATCAAAGAAGGTGCGACGTTAGCTTTCGCTCATGGTTTCGCGATTCATTACAACCAAGTAGTACCACGTGGCGATCTTGATGTCATCATGGTTGCACCAAAAGCACCAGGTCATACTGTACGTTCAGAGTTCGCTAAAGGCGGCGGTATCCCTGATCTTATCGCTATCTATCAAGACGCTTCTGGTCAAGCCAAACAGTTAGCATTATCGTATGCTGCTGGTGTTGGTGGTGGTCGTTCAGGCATCATCGAAACAACGTTCAAAGATGAGACTGAAACGGATCTATTCGGTGAGCAAGCGGTTCTTTGTGGTGGTGCAGTAGAGCTAGTTAAAATGGGCTTTGAGACACTAACAGAAGCGGGCTATGCACCAGAAATGGCTTATTTCGAATGTCTACATGAGCTAAAGCTTATCGTTGACTTGATGTATGAAGGCGGCATCGCTGACATGAACTACTCAATTAGTAACAACGCTGAATACGGCGAATATGTTACTGGCCCTGAGGTTATCAATGAGCAGTCACGTGAAGCTATGCGTAATGCACTAAAACGCATCCAGTCTGGTGAATACGCGAAGATGTTCATCTCTGAAGGCGCAACCAACTATCCATCAATGACTGCGCGTCGTCGTAACAACGCTGATCATCAAATCGAAATCACTGGTGCTAAGCTACGTGGCATGATGCCATGGATCGGCGGCAACAAAATCATCGATAAAGACAAAAACTAAGTTTTATACAGATAAAAGTCTTATTCAGATAAAAGTCTTATACAGATAAAAGTCTTATACAGATAATAATCTGATTTAGATGAAGTAGCCCATGTTATCACTTGATAGCATGGGTTTTTTTATGCAAAGTATTTGATAGATACTTTTTGCTTTGATTTGAATCGAGGTCATCGGTTGAAAACAAGTAATTGCTGCCCAATATAAGCAGGCACCTTAACATTGGCTAAAGCGCCTTTGCGATTAACATTCATTATTGTTCTCATTCGTTTCTAAGTAATTGAATCGGGCGGATGCTTCATTCTCACTTTCTATAGATAATAGGTTGTATGCTGTGCAAATATCTTATTCAGACTGGCTAACGCCGCAATTCGTATATATTACTCTTAGCGCTGTGGTAGCAGTTTTAATTTGGATAGAAGGGGAGATGCTCAAACAGACCGATGGCAAACTGCCTCAATCTAAATTCTTCAAAGTCAGTTCATTGTTAGATACTCTATGGTTCTTCATATCAGTGGTGATTTTATACGTTATTGATTTGACCCCATTAGCTATCGCAGTGCCAGCAGCATATGGCATATACACGACCTTTGGCTGGATATATGGTACCAAGCTACTGAAGCGTAAAGGCATTCCTGACTCTCCTAAAGATTTGGTCATTCCAGCAAAATATATTGCCTACAGTCAGTCATTTTCATTGGTGTTTTTTGCGTTATGTTTGCTCGTATTGAGTTCAGCATGGCTACCGACATCACCATTGCAGTGATTGATATTCCAACCTGCTATCATCTATGTCGACTTAGTTAATTAGTGATTTACTGATGAAGTTGTAGTATATCTATAAATAAAAACTATTTTATATCAATAAGATATGAAACTGATTACTATCGATGTTCGCTTGCAACAATGGTTAGTATTTATTTACAAAAATCAGCAATTTAGACTGTTCCTACCATAGAAAACTGTTATAATCAGACTGTACTCAAAATATTTGAGGCAAAAAATTCAAATTTTCTTTAAGATTGTTTAGCATTTTTGGCCGCCGCATTTAGCAGAAAATATTAGGGTATATATCAATTAATCGGTGATGACACAAGTCTCGCCAACAGTTAAAGAGTCAGGAAAATTTATGTCAGATAAAGTTGAAGGCACTGTAAAGTGGTTTAATGAAGCTAAAGGTTTTGGTTTTATCGCTCAAGACAACGGCGGACAAGACGTATTCGCTCACTACAGCGCTATCCAAGGTAACGGTTTCAAAACTCTAGCCGAAGGCCAAAAAGTGTCTTTCATCTTAGGTGATGGCAAAAAAGGCCCACAAGCTGAGCAAATCGAAGCTATCTAATCTCATTTATTGTTAAGCTAACTGCTTGCCAGTAAGCTTAATGACAATAAGATTATCAATACGCATTGATTACTTTGTTTGTTAAAACAATAAAAATACTGTATCGACTTTAAAAAAAAGCAACCTCTTATCAGGTTGCTTTTTTTATGGGGCTTTTTTGGCATGACAAAGTGTTCTTTAGATAAAGTGCTATTGATTTTGACGGTCAACATCATCAGGTAATAGCGAACAATGATTTAATAAAAATGTAATAGATAAGGTTGTATTATGAAGTGGGAAAATTGGCTTTCAATTGACTGGCAACAGGTGCTCGGGATTTCTTTATCTGCTGTAGGCTTTTATGTAGGGCTGATGTTGTTTACTCGATTGATGGGTTTACGCAGTTTTTCTAAGTTATCAAGCCATGATTTTGCGATGACGGTTGGTATTGGTAGTATATTGGCGTCGACGGTATTGTCAGATAAGCCCTCTCTATTTCAAGGATTGTTTGCTGTTGCGGTATTATTCTTAATTCAGGGCGTTATTTCAGTTATCAGACGCAAAATAAAACCGCTAAAAGCACTGATAGACAATCAAGCTATTATCCTAATGGCTCATGGTGAGTATCTAGAAGACAACTTAAAAGAAGCCAATCTTAGTACCAGCGATGTGCAGGAAGTGCTACGTAAAAATGGTATCAAAGCGAAAACAGAAGTGTTTGCGGTGATTATGGAGACGACAGGTGATATGAGTGTCATCAAAAGTAACGATGTTGAACCTGACTGGTCTTTATTTGACGATATACGAGATAGCGAATTATTGCTTGGCGCTAGTAAGAATAGTAAGTCGCAGGTCTAGCTTGACTAATTAACTAACTATTCTTATCCGTTAACCTCAAAGAGATAAATAATAACAAAATATTAAGTAAAGCTAAGGCTTAGAATGCTATAAAGGTACGAGTATTTTAAGCTGTTGAACAACGCAAATCATGAAATGATGCGCTTATAGACTATTTATTGTAGAGTGTTGACAAATTTATGACGCATTATTCACGGCGTTGTCTTGACCTTATCTGCCTGCTGACGCAAGATACATAGGTCTGATAATAACGGTTGGCTTAGCTTTAGCAGATTTCATTAGTAAGAGATACAATGCTAATATGCTCTTAGATATTGGCTCATCTTTCTTAGTTAACTATATTCTGTTGATGTAGTAATAACCTTGAGCAGTATTTTGAACGACAATTTGAACCACAACGAACCTTTGGTTCTTAACTGACAATTTTTAACTCATAACATTAATAAACGAGGAACGTATGAAAGCATTAGTAGCGGTCAAGCGTGTCATTGATTATAACGTAAAAGTTCGTGTAAAAGCCGACAACTCTGGCGTTGACTTATCAAACACTAAAATGTCAATCAACCCTTTTGATGAAATCGCAGTAGAAGAAGCGGTTCGCCTAAAAGAAGCTGGCGTCATTGATGAGATCATTGTTGCTTCAATCGGTCCAAAAGAGTCACAAGAGCAGATTCGTGCAGCCCTAGCGCTAGGTGCTGACCGTGGTGTATTAGTAGTAAGTGACGAAAAACCATATCCTTTACAAGTTGCTAAGATTCTAAAAAGTATCGCCGAAGCTGAAAGCACTGATATTATCTTATTAGGTAAGCAAGCGATTGATGATGACAACAACCAAACTGGTCAGATGCTAGCGGCATTGATGGGTATCGGTCAGGGTACGTTTGCATCAGAAGTGAAAGTTGAAGGCGACAAAGTAAACGTAACGCGTGAAATCGATGGCGGCCTACAAACTGTTGCTCTTGATTTGCCAGCGGTTATCACGACTGATCTACGTTTGAATGAGCCACGTTACGCTAAATTGCCTAACATCATGAAAGCGAAGAAAAAGCCACTTGATGAGAAAACGCCAGCAGATTTCGGTGTTGATATGACATCTAAGCAAGAAATTATTAAAGTCGTGCCACCTGCTGACCGTAAAGCTGGTATTACAGTAGGGTCAGTTGATGAGTTGGTCGATAAGCTAAGAAACGAAGCAAAAGTCATTTAATTTTTTAATGATTGGATACTTCGCTACGGCATATCCTGTACAAGGCTAAGAATTTGACTGCTTTATTTCATACTAAATGATAGTTGCTCAAATAGCTTTGTACACAAACAACCGCATGAATAGATAATACGAATATATAAAGGACTAAAACCATGGCAATTTTGGTATATGCAGAACATGACAATGCCAGTCTAAAAAAGGCAACTTTAAACACGATCGCTGCTGCTAAACAAATGGGTGATGATATCCATGTATTGGTTGCAGGTAGTGGTAGCCAAGCTGTTGCTGATGAAGCGGCAAAAGCAGAAGGCGTGACTAAAGTACTATTGGCTGACAATGCTGCTTATGAGCATCAATTGGCAGGCAACGTGGCGCTATTGGTTGCTGATATCGCTGGTGATTACAGCCATATCCTAGCGGCTGCGACCACGACTGGCAAAAACTTTATGCCACGCGTTGCTGCGTTACTTGACGTAAGCATGTTGTCTGAAATCTCAGGTGTGGTAGATGCTCAAACGTTTGAGCGTCCTATCTATGCAGGTAATGCGACAGCGACAGTAAAAACAACAGAAGACAAAGTGGTACTAACAGTACGTACCACTGCGTTTGACCCAGTGGCAAGCGAAGGCGGTTCAGCTACTGTTGAAACTATCGACAACGTACAAGAAACTGGTAAAGCTAGCTTCGTTAACGAAGAAATGGCTAAGTCTGATCGTCCAGAATTGACATCAGCTGGTATTGTTGTTTCTGGTGGTCGTGCATTGGCAAACGGTGAAAACTTCACCAAGTACATTGAGCCATTGGCCGATAAGCTAGGCGCTGCTGTTGGTGCATCACGTGCCGCTGTTGACGCCGGATATGTACCAAACGATATGCAGGTCGGTCAAACGGGTAAAATCGTTGCACCGCAGCTATATATCGCAGCTGGTATCTCAGGCGCAATTCAGCATTTGGCTGGTATGAAAGATTCTAAAGTCATCGTTGCTATCAACAATGACCCAGAAGCGCCTATTGCTAGCGTTGCTGATTACTTCTTAGAAGCTGATTTGTTCGAAGCACTGCCTGAGCTAACTAGTAAGGTTTAATATATAGTCACAGAACTACTAAACGGCTACGGCGTTACCCTCCTTAGATGTACTACTTGTACAATCTGCAGTTGGATGCTTTATATCCGTTTTAGACCTCTTTGACTATATCAGTAGTAGGCAGATAATAAAAAACCCACTATCAATTGGTAGTGGGTTTTTTTATGCTTAATAAATTAGGCTTTAATAACAGTTATAAATGCATGCTAAGAGTATTGTCTTTGGCGTAAGGTCTCATACAGACATAAAGACCCTGCAATCGCTACATTTAAGCTCTCTTGACCATTTGGCTGCGGTAATGCTATCGGCGTGGCACATTGCATTAGCTCGTCGCTAACGCCTTGACCTTCATGACCCATAATCCATGCTACAGGTGCAGATAAATCGTGATTGTAAATGATAGTATCTGTATGTGAGCTAGTTGCCAAAAGCGGCACTTGTACTTGATCTAAAATATCTTGTGTACTCAAGCCCTCATAAATAGTCAGTGCAAACTGTGCACCCATACCTGCTCGTAGCGTCTTGGGAGACCAAGCTTGAGCGGTCGCACTGGTACATAAGATATTGCGGATACCAACGGCTGCAGCTGTGCGTAGTAGCGTACCAACATTCCCACTATCCTGTACGTCGTTCAAGATTAAGCAGTCTTCATTGATCATCGATAAGCTAGGCGTTGGTACTTTGATAATCGCCATGATATCGATGCCTGTACCCAAGCTACGAATACTCTCATAGAGTGAGTCTGACAAAGTAAGAATAGGCGTATAAGTGGGCAGGCGAGTCAATATCTGCTGAACTTCAGAGTGGCTACGCGCTGACTCAGACAGTAGTATTTGAGCGAAAGGATAATCACTACGCAGCGCAGCATCTATCAAATGGACGCCTTCTATGACTGTCTGACCGTTCTTTTTACGCTGGCGTGCTTGGGACAACAGTGCTTTTACAAGCTTCACGGTTGTGTTCTTATCTGAGGTAATCAGCTCGGTGGGATTTAATACCATAGTGGATCGCTTAGAGAAGAGTAAAGGAGTCGTTTAGATAACCAGCAAAATATCTATTATTAATTTAGCGTTCTGCTGACTGTTCTTAACAGGCGCGTCAATCAATTATTTCTCAGAATAATTGACGTGTAAGTCTTTCACGTAACTGACTTCGTTTTTGCTACCGAGTACTACTGGTACACGCTGGTGGATATCAGTCGGTTCGATATCTAAGATACGATTGACCGCGTCTGTCGCACCGCCACCCGCGCGTTCAATCAATAAGCTCATTGGGTTGGCTTCATACATCAAGCGTAGTTTACCCGCTTTATGAGCGTATTTGGTATCAAACGGATAAGTGAACAGACCACCGCGACATAAAATACGATGGACGTCACCAACCATGGCTGCTACCCAGCGCGTATTGAAATCACGTCCACGTACACCTGTTTCACCAGCGATTAACTCATCAATGTACTGCTGCATCGGCGCACGCCAGTAGCGATAATTTGAGCTATTGATAGCATACTCGCTCGTATCGGCATCGATTTGAACATTGTCTTCTATCAGCACATAGTCAGAAGTCTCTGGATCTAGGCTAAACATCACAACTTTATCAGCGACGGTTAACGCTAGGACAGTAGAGGTACCATATAGCAGATAACCGGCTGCTAGCTGTTTGTTACCTGCCTGTAGATAGTCGCTGTTTTCACTGGTTTGACCTTGACGTTCATACGGTAAGATAGAAAAAATCGTACCTACAGCCATATTGATATCGATATTTGATGAGCCATCTAATGGGTCAAATAACACCAATAGGCTACCGTCATCATTAGCAGGGGTCGCGTCATCGAGCTCTTCTGACGCAACACCAGCACAATGTGTATTTTTTGCCAATGCATCTAGTAGTAAGTCATTGGCTAGTACGTCTAATTTTTTCTGATCTTCGCCTTGGACGTTTTGGTTACCTGCTTCGCCCAAGATGTCTGCCAGAGCGCCTTTTCTGAGCAGTTGTGAAATCGTCTTACCGACATCAGTGACAGTGGTAATCACGTCGTTAAGTGCAGGGCTAGTAGCATGTTGGTTTAGATAGTCTGCTAAGGTCGTCATAAGGCTTCCTAATAAATAGTATGGAAAGTAAAAGAACGGATAGGTGTCAAAGTAAAGAAGTAGGTGGCATTTAGCACACCTGAAATAGGTAAATTCTTAAATAGCTAATACGGCATCTTTGTCCCGACCATAAAATCGGCTACACTATATCTATTGTTATTCATTTATAGTTTTGTCAGAATTATTCTCTATGAGAATACAGCATGTCTACTCACGCTTTCTGATTGTCTGCTGAGGCTATTTTTTGGTCGAATTTGATTACGGTAAATTGTAGCAAATAAGCGTCAAAATGTCCTTTGTATCTATGCCTATCAGTGATAAATGATCGAACAAAGATGAATAAGTGATTACTATAGACTCATATAAACCCACAATAAAGACTCGCCATTATGTCAAATTCTATCGATAGTAGCGCTACACAACCAGTCTCACCGACTGATTATGCAAAATTTGATCCCAATACGATTCATCAAAGGCTCAATACTTCACTAAGTCGTCCGCAGCTCAACACTGATGGCAGTATCCGGCATTTCTTAGGTGTTGAAGGTCTTAACAAAGCACAGCTCAAAGCTATTATCGCAAAAGCAGAGACTTTCTTTGATGAAAACGGACAGTTAATTAATCGTCCTGAGTTAGACGGCTATACGGTGATGAATTTGTTCTTTGAACCATCGACTCGTACACGGACGACATTCGAGGTGGCAGAAAAACGTTTGGGTGCCAATGTACTCAATATCGATATCGAACGTTCTAGTACCAAAAAAGGCGAGAGTCTGCGCGATACGTTGTGGAATCTACAGGCAATGACTGCGGATATCTTTGTAGTTCGACATTCAGCATCAGGTGCCGCGCATTTTATGGCGACAGAAGTGACGCCTGATATCGCTATTGTCAATGGCGGTGATGGCTGGCATGCGCATCCCACTCAAGGAATGCTCGACATGTTGACCATTCACCGTGAAGCTCCGCGCCCGTTTGAAGAGCTGTCTATCGCAATCGTTGGTGATATTAAGCACTCACGCGTGGCACGCTCTGATATCAGTGCATTGCAAACACTAGGTGTGACAGACATCCGTGTTTGTGCGCCGCGCACTTTACTGCCAAAAGGTATTGAGCGTTTTGGCGTGCAAGTATATGAAAACATGGACGAGTGTGTCACCGACTGTGATGTGATCATGGGATTAAGAATACAAAATGAGCGTATCGGTTCGCCGCTATTGGCATCCTCAAGTGAATACTATAAGCATTATGGAATCACGCCAGAGCGAGTAGCTCTCGCTAAACCTGATGCACTAGTGATGCATCCGGGGCCGATGAACCGCGGTGTTGAGATTGCCTCTAGTGTGGCTGATGGCGCGCAATCCGTTATCTTAAAGCAGGTAAATAACGGCATTGCCATTCGCATGGCAGTCTTATCACTTGCGATGGAAGGTCAACGCGCTCATCAAGCGGCTGGCAAATAATAGGCTGCCGAGCGACTTATTCTCATTTATTTAATTTTATTGATACGGTAATAACGTTATGTCTACCATGCTTAATACGGATGCACCCATTCTTGACCATTTACCAAAAGCATTTAAAGATGCATTGCCGCAAATTGCAACAGAAAAACTATCTACACTCGATTCTGACCGTGAGATGTGGTTATTGCCACCACTAGTAGATCTATGCGCGCGTTTGCGTGAGCCAGGCCAGCAGCAACACGGTACGCTAAAATCAGAAGGCAGCGCTGCTCGTGGTAATGGATTTTTACATGTGGTGACGCCACCTGATACCAATCCTATTTTAGAAAATGGCTCACTCTTAAAAGGTTTACGTGAGCGTGCCTTGAGTGATGGCGGGATTTACTTGCATATTTTGGGTGCATTGACCACAGGGTTAGAGGGCGAACGACCGTCTAACATTGCAGGGCTTAAAAAGGGCGGCTGTATCGCAGTATCTAATGCGCGTAGACCTTTTCGCAATGACTTAGTATTGCTACGCACATTAGAATATGCAGCAACCTTTGGCATGAAGGTATTCTTTTATCCTGATGAGCCAAGTCTGTCTGGAGACGGTGTGGCACATGAGGGCTATATTGCTTCTTATCATGGTTTGCAAGGGATTCCTTGGATTGCGGAAACTGTTGCACTGTCTACGCAGCTACTGATGGTTGAAGAGACCGGAATCGCTGCTCATTTTAGCCAGTTATCCTGTAAGTCTTCCATTGAGCTCATGCGCTGGGCAAAAGATAAAGGCTTGCCTGTTACGTGTGATGTTGCGATGCATCAGCTGTATTTAACTGATGACAATCTTGAAGGCTTTAATGCTCAGGCATATGTGTTACCACCACTGCGTAGTAACACGGACCAGCAGGCAATCCGCCGCGGATTAAAAGATGGCACTATCGACGCTATCTGTAGTCATCACGAGCCACTGAATAGTACCGCCAAAAAAGCACCGTTTGCTGAGAGTACGCCCGGTATCTCAAACTTTGATACGTTTATGGCGTTGGCTTGTCAGCTGGTAAATGACGATGTCTTAACACTCTCGCAATTAGTAGATAAAATCTGCCTGAATCCTGCAAAAATCGCAGGTATTAGCGAGCAGTATGAAGCTATCGGCGGTGCAGTATTAGTCGATCCTAACCTTGAGTGGCAAGTAACGGCACAATCTATGCTATCAAGTGGTAAAAACACGCCATTTTTCAATCAGCAGTTGCAAGGACGTGTTGTGGAGACATTCTTTGGCTAATTTGCCCCAACAGGATGACCGTCTGCCGCCATCCTCGAAGGATAAAGGGGTTGCCATGAATGGTCAGCAAGAAAAATCGCGCAGTACGGCGAGTGAGTCTATCAAAGCAGTGGCCATTTATGAGGTAGTCAAAGGTGTTGGTGCGTTACTAGGAGCAGGGGCATTATGGTGGTGGCATACCAATCTTGAGCATTGGCTGACGACGGCAACGGTTACTTGGCAGCGCAGCTTCGGCCATATGCTTGCCCCGCAAATCGATAGTGCCGTACGTATTGCTCAGCAGGCAAGTAAAAACTGGCCGATGTTTTTATTATTGATATTCGCTTATGCCAGTTTGCGTTTCCTCGAAGCCTATGGCTTGTGGCATGACAAAACATGGGCGTATTGGTTCGGGGTGTTAGGCTATGGGGTATTTATTCCTATAGAAATCTACTATCTGATCGTTAGCCCATTTGACTGGTTTAAGCTTGGGATACTGGTTTCTAATCTGCTCATTATTGTTGTGGTTTATCGCAATATGAAACGAAAGGGCTTGATATAACGTTTAAATTTAAGTTAAAAAATCCAGCATAAGATACTTGTCTGATGCTGGATTTTTTGTGCTTGCTATATTTTTAGCTTATACGTCTACTGTTTTTTCATCGGTACGAATGCTTTTAGCGACTTTTCCAACGCTGAGACCTTGTACCAAAATGGAGAAAATCACCACCGCATAAGTGAGTGCCAATAAAATCTCGCGTTCAGCCCCGATAGGTAGCTGTAATACTAACGCGACTGAGATGCCTCCGCGTAAGCCGCCCCACGTCAGAACTTTCCATGCGCCCGTAGGTAAATCAAGCTGACGATGAAAAGTCTTGGTCGTCATGCCTACCACGATAAATCTGGCAACGAGCGCAATCAAAATCGTCAAACCGCTCGCAATAAATAAATTGCCTGAATAAGCAATCATCACCACTTCTAGACCGATGAGTACAAATAAAATGGCGTTTAAAATCTCATCAATCAATTCCCAAAACAAGTCAATATAGTGCCGTGTCTTGTCACTCATGGCTAGCTCGCGACCACGATTACCAACCATCAGGCCCATCATGACCATGGCGAGTGGCCCTGATAAATGCCAATGACTGGCCAGCGCATAGCCACCGATGACGCCTGCTAATGTTAATAGCACCTCTTCTTGATAGCTATCAATACTTTTAAGCAAGTAATACAAAATTGCGCCAAGTACCAGTCCGAATACAACGCCGCCACCAGCTTCAACCGCCAAAGTATGTGCGACGTAGTTGGCAGTAGGGATATCACCGCTAGATAAAATCCCCAGCAGTAAGACGAAGATAACCACTCCGATTCCATCATTGAACAATGACTCGCCAGCGATGACAGTCTCGATACTCTTTGGAGCACCTGCTGACGACAGGATACCCATGACGGCAATAGGATCGGTAGGGGAAATAAGCGCCCCAAATAACAGGCACCAGAGAAACGGTAGGCCAAAACCAAACAACGGCAGCATAAAATAAATCGCGGTCGCAATAAGCATCGCCGATATGATCGTACCAAGTCCGGCAAGGATGCCGATAGGTAACTTGTAACGTCTTAAATCACCAATATTGACGTGTAATGCACCTGCGAATAGCAACATCGATAGCATGCCGTCTAAGAGTACTTCGGTAAAATCAAGCTGCTCCAATAAACTGACTTCGTAATCGATCAGCTGATCAAACCCTAAGAAGCCCAAAAATATCGCACCGATTGACAGTAAGATAGAGATGACCATGACACCGATAGTGGTCGGCAGACCAATAAAACGGTGATTAATATAAGTTAACGAAGCAGTAATCGACAAAAATATGGCGCTGATTTCTAGAATGGTGAGGCTGGTTGCAGATGCCATAAAAAGTAGGTCTCATATGAATATAAAAAGTATCTAAAGCGCAGGGCTTATAGGGACGTTATAAGTGTTGCTAGCTATAGGTATTGTGCTTATAAGTAATGTGCTTATAAGGGCTGATACGGCCGTTTATTTAAACAGTTAATTGGTCATGTCGTTAACTAGACTGTGTCTGTAACGCTTGACGAATATCAGCTTCAAAATCACTGACATAATTAAAATGCTTATGCTGCGCATCGTTATCAAGAATAAACTGCTTGGCTTGTTCGCACATAGCGACCAAGTCATCGACCAGCTCCTGATAATTTAAATTCTCTTCTCCAGCACGCTGAATTAGATGCAATTCATGTAATAGCGTTTGCTGCTGTGCGCTGTTTACCCGTGCATAGTTCAGATTGACCATTGCCTGACATAATGCTTTTAAGACCATTAGGTCAGCAGCTGCATAACGACGTATCTCACCGAGTGATACATTGATAAAGTCGGAAATTTTGGGGGTATGAGTGACTAGTGCCAATATGGCCAGTCGCTTCTGTTTGATAGTAGTTTCAGAGCTATCGTTAGTGTCTGACTGCGGTATGTGAAAATGATAAGGGCTTGGTGGCTGACGACGCATCATAATGCTTAGACAGCTGGTTAGAGATTGGACGCAATTGACCGCAGTCTTTGGATCATTGATACCAGGGGATAACGCGCGTACAGCAATTTCCGTCATCTGACCTAAGCTATATGCAATGTCGTTGGAGTGCGCCAATCGTTGCTCAAGTCGTAGGCAACCTGCAAGACGTTGCCAAAACAGTCCATCGGGTGCTCTCGGTATTATTGCCAGATGCGGAGTCGCTGTCCTTTGGCGATTATTTGGATGAGATTCAGGCCGCTGATAAAAGTAGCCAATGACGTTTTTGTCAGTGACGTAATTACCGAGGTTGACATGCATCTGTACCACGCCACCATAATCCTGTGACAGCGCAATCAATGACTCAAGATAAATCTGCTGTAAATAACCTGAATTTGGTGAATAAATCGGCATAGCAGGCCAGTTTTGGAACTGCTCGATATCGTGGTGCTCAGCATCGCGTTGATGTTGAATATCACATCGATCATTATACCAATAGTAAATGTTTGCAATCGCATCGTTGCTAGCATTTTGAATGACGTGTGATGCTTGAATGGCATGCACCATATGCTGTACAAAATAAACTAAAAGCAGCGCACAGATAATCGCCATGATAATGGCAAAGGTCACTGCCAATTGCGGCACACCAAAAGCTACGTCAGACTTATGGATAGACTTCAATACCAGTAAGCTATAGCTAAATGTACCGATAAAAGCGCCAAGGACAAACTGATTTGGGGTGTCGGTCAAAAAGTTACGTAGCAGTCTTGGACCAAACTGTGAGGATGCCATCGACAGGACGGCGATTGTAATCGAAAATGTCGTACCGGCCACGCCCAATACCGCACCAGCGATAGCTGTCATAATCGCGCGCGCAGCCTCGTCATCCCCAGTAAAGGCAAAGGAGATCTCTTTTACCGTTTCACGATCAAAATGCTGATCAATCGCGACTAGCAAAGGAGCAAGTAAAATACCGACGATGACACAAGCGGTTGGAATAAACCAATAAGAGCCAATCAGCCATTGCCACAAGTTATTTAAGCGATCAGGCAAGTCGGTCAGCGTTTGTATTGACCACAACTTAGTGAACTGCTTAAGCCTGTTTTGACCTGCATTGATCGTACGTGTCCAGACACTGTCTCCATCATTTTTATTCACTGTGATGAGCCTTAGGGTTATCTGCTTCTGTAATAATAGCGTTTTTGTGCGTACGTCTGCTCATATTTGTCTCAGCATGACTCTCACTAGTCCCTAGAGGTATGATGGCTTCATTGTCGTGATCGTCATACTCAATATCACTGTCTTTATCATAAGCCATAGGCTCTAGGTGCGGTGAGGCTTCAATATTTGAATCATTACCGTTATAAATATTCTCATTATGTCTATCTAGATTATCATGTCGTTGTACATTTTCAGTGGCGGCAGAGGTTTTTCTAAATAATTTATGGTCATCGCTATGCTTACTATTAGATTGTTTACGAGGTTCGCTATTGGCAAAGATAGCATTTAGCGGCAGATGCAGTTGCTGTTTGGCATACGCTTCAGTATTCTCAAAACGTTTTACCAATAAACTTAGCCAAGGCTTTTGACCTTCCAATTTCATCTCATCCAACTCGTCCTTGATAGGAAGTGGATAGGGCAAGGTACGATAAAAGTCCCATAACGTCATCCTACTCAGGTCTCTTTTGAGTACATAGTCGTCATCATCTGTCATGGTAATCAGATTGCTGTCTTGTAGGTAGTTAATATAGGTATACCATTTTGGCAACTCTTTGCGACCTAAGACATTGCGCAGCGCTTGTTCGCTAACGGCTTCACCTTTTAAGTGGTGGGTATAAACCAAGTTCAACATGTCTAACAAGCTGAGTAACGGGTGACGAGGGTAGACTTCTTCTGTCTCAAAAATCGTCAAGGTATAGCTGATTTCAACGCCTAATAAAATCAAATTCCACGACAGATAAATCCATAGTAGAAAAATAGGCAAGGCAGCAAAAGCGCCGTAAATCGCTTCATAGCTAGTAAAGTTAGCCATCACTGTACCAAACAGATGCTTCATTAATTCAAAGACAATGGCCACGAACACGCCAGCGATGGCTGCATTTTTTGCTGGTACGCGCGCCTTTGGAATAAACCAGTACATACCGATAAAACCCGCCATCGTAATACCAATCGATGCCATTTGTACCCAAAAGCTCCAGTCGATACCGTAGCCAGCAATTTGACGATTAAGAAAACTCAGACTCTGTACAGTACTTGAAGCGATAAAAGCGGTGCCCAATACCAATGGTCCCAAAGTAACGATAGTCCAATAACGCAGCATGCTTTTGATGCCACCAGAGCGATCTTCTACTCGCCAGATTTGATTAAAGGCACGCTCAATGGTGGTCAAGGTCATGATGGTGGTAAAAAATAGCACCATGGCGCCGATGATGGTTAGATTGGAGGATTTTTCGGCGAAGTCATTGATATACTCACTGACTTGCATGCTCGATTGCGGCAATAAGTTGCTATAAATGACCTCGTATATCTGCGCTCTGACGGATGCCAGTGCCGGTACAGAGGACAATATCATGAGCAAAACGGTTAATACAGGCACGATCGACAGCATAGTCGTATAGGTTAGCGATGCTGCTTTTTGCTGACAGTTGTCTTCAAAAAAATGCCGAGTCAAAAACCGTAAAAACTGAAACCAGCGCTGCTGTAAAAACGGGAGTTTTTGAGATAATTTTTCCATGTCGACCATTAAGCAAAAGTAAGAGTGACAATAGTGTAACAAAGATGAACGGTTATCATCTGCGGTTTAATTGTGTCAAAATGCACTGCGTAGCACATCAGATACAATATAAATCAGGTTATCAATCATGGTTATTTGCATGACAGTGAATGACTCGGGCATAATGTGCACATATTCTACAATGCTAGTTAGTCGTATATTTCGCCGCATTTTTAATGGCCAGTACGACTAACGATTTTATAAGGAAGCTTTGCTAATGAGTCAGACCGACCCTTATGTTTTGGTGCTTTATTATTCTAATTATGGTACGACTAAGACATTAGCATATGCTATCGCGCAAGGTATTGAAGATGCTGGCATGACTGCGCGTATCCGTACGGTACCGACAGTGGCACCTGAAACCACCTCGAGTAAGCCTGCGATACCTGATGAAGGTGATTTGTACTGTACGATGGACGATCTCAAGGACTGTAGCGGTCTTGCGCTTGGTAGCCCAACGCACTTTGGTAATATGGCCGCACCTATGAAGTATTTTTGGGATAATACCGTGACCCTATGGCTAGCAGGGAATCTACAAAACAAGCCTGCATCAGTGTTTACGGCGACAGGCTCTATGCATGGTGGCCAAGAAACGACGTTGTTGACGATGATGTTGCCCCTGATGCATCACGGCATGGTCATCGTAGGTGTACCCTATGCAGAGCCAGCATTGAACCGCACTCATCGCGGCGGTACGCCTTATGGTGCCAGCCATGTCAGCGGTGCATCGCATGATCAGCCTATATCTGCTGACGAGCGAGATTTGGGTATTGCGCAGGGTCGCCGTTTAGCGATTACGGCGGCTGCATTAGCACAGGCTAATTGGGGCCGATAAGCAACTGTTATAAACCTGCTGTCTAGAAGCGTCTAAGTTTCAAAATCTATGATTGAGTGCTTATAACTACTCGGTTATAAGCAAGTGGTTATAACAAAGAGCTACTTATTAATGTTCAGCAGTATATTATTCATTTAGGAAATCAAAATATCTAATGGCCACAACCCGCTCTAATACAAAGCCTCTTAAAACGGTTAAGCCTATCGCACCTATTGCACAGCGCTTGATGGTGACGTGGTTAATTTGGCTCATTTATAGACTGCTCGGATTGCCTATCTTTATTAGTATCTTTAATCCTAGTAGTCCTGATATCGTTGGCGGTATTGCTTGGCAGGCATTATGGCTAGTGCCCGCGTTGATTCTGACGCCGTGGATATTGCGCGGTCGTTCACCTTATGCGTTGTTGATAAGCAGTATGTTCACTCTGGTATATTTGGGCGCGAGTGGCGTGGTGTTATTTACTCGCATATATGGCAGTAGCTGGACAGAAATCGCCGTATACTTAACGGATTTTTTACTATTGCTTGCTATCAATGTTTGGCTATTTATTTTGCTTAAACGCCTGCCTTCGATGAACAACGTTGTGAAGAAACCTCGCCAATAATTAAACTTACCTGAAACCTAATAAATTATATCCATTAATCTAAAACCATAAAAAAGCGGCACTCCATCTGGAGCGCCGCTTTTTTGTTTATAACTTTAAAGATAAGTAGATTAGTTAATCTTAGTCAATTCTAAATCCATCTTCTTACCATCGTTAATTTGGCTAACTTTAACTGGCATATAGTCTAAGCTTGGGGCTAACCAAAAGCTGGTAGAGCGGCTATCGTCATCGTGGACGCGGTCAACACGTACTGTATCAAAGGTACCCGCTGGTACGGTAATCTTAGTGCTGCCTGATTTTTTAAATGGCGTCTTCTCAATTTTGTCTTTTTTCGCCATGTAATAATTACCAGAGAACTTACCGTTTAATAAATCCTGACGAATCTGTACCTCAAGGCTCAAATCATCAAAGGCTTGTTGCGACATGTTCATAGTCGTCGACTTGCCTTTATAGTTACTGGTGACTTTTTTGCTGCTTGGGTTGAAGTCTAGTTTATGCGTGCGCCCCATGCCAAGTAGTTTGTACGTAGTACTTGCCTGCGTCGGATTGACATTGTTGCCATTAATCGTAAAAGTGCTGTTTTGCGAGGCGCTAGCCACACCAGCGACGCGAGCCTTAACGTTATATTTCCACGTATTACCAGATTTGCTTAGCGTACGAGTTGCTGTGCCTTTGTATTTGTCCTCAACGGTAAAACTATAATCGGCAGACGATGGTTGAACAGTTTTTGCGCTGGCAAGGGTAGGTGCGGTCATACTCAAAGCTCCAACGGTAGAGATACTAATGCCTGTTACTAAGGCAGACAAAAATTTAGATGGACTGCGTTTTGCGTTATTAGCATTATCAACATTGTCGCTTGATGACTTTTTGTGCATTGATGAAAAACTCATAGATACCCCTTCATTAATTTATTGCCGTTATAGCAATTTTTTTCGTTCGTTCTTATTATGTTTACCAGACCTATAATGGTCATACGCTGTTACATTTTCAAGCATGGTGTCATACCGCTTCGTGTAGTGCTTGTAGCAAATGTTTCTATAGTTAATTTAGTATTGGTTAAAATACAAATTCAGCTCTTCAATATCTTTAAATATTCCTACTTCTTGTCCTTTACCTAACTAGCATAGCGGCTTTATTAAACGTAAAGCATCGATATGAGATGTTGATTGATCAATTTTTGCAAAATAATCTTGTAAATTTTTGGGCTTTACACTTGAACCGAACTCACCTTGCCCCCACTTTTTGTTACAAGCTCAAGGCTTATCTATAAAGCGTTGTTTTTGGCAGCGTTTCCTATAGATACTGGTATTGAGACCATTAATTCAAATAAACCCTTAATTTTATTAACCAACTTTTGGAGTCATATCGATGAACATTCGTCCTTTACATGACCGTATTGTCGTCCGCCGCATAGAAGAAGAAACAAAGACTGCTGGTGGTATCTTGCTTCCTGGTTCAGCACAAGAGAAACCTTCACAAGGTGAAGTGCTTGCAGTTGGTAATGGCCAAGTTCGTGACAACGGTGAAACTCGTGCGTTAGATGTAAAAGCTGGCGACAAAGTTTTGTTCGGTCAATATGCTGGTCAAACCGTAAAGGTTGACGGTGAAGAACTATTGATTATGAAAGAGTCTGATGTATTGGGTGTGTTAGAAGGCTAGTCCTTTTGAGTATTATTTTATACTCAGCACATTTTGATAGCAGTTTCTAATAATCGCTTTTGATAAGCAACTATCAAATCAATCAATTGTATTCTCATACTTATAATAGTGGAGTAATTTAACATGGCAAAAGACGTAAAATTCGGCATTGATGCCCGTAAACAAATGATGGACGGCGTAAACGTTCTAGCAAACGCAGTACGTGTAACACTAGGCCCTAAAGGTCGTAACGTTGTTATTGATAAATCATTTGGCGCGCCTACCATCACTAAAGATGGTGTATCGGTTGCCAAAGAAATCGAGCTTGAAAACAAATTTGAAAACATGGGTGCACAGTTGGTCCGTGAAGTTGCTAGCCGTACAAATGATGTCGCTGGTGATGGTACTACTACTGCAACTGTATTGGCTCAGTCAATCTTGCAAGAAGGCATGAAGTCAGTGGCTGCTGGCATGAACCCAATGGATCTTAAGCGCGGTATCGACAAAGCGGTACGTGAAGCAGTTAAAGAAATCCATAAACTATCAACGCCAGCTGACGATCACAAAGCAATCGCTCAAGTTGGTTCTATCTCTGCAAACTCAGACACCAAAATCGGTGAACTGATCTCGCAAGCGATGGAAAAAGTAGGCAAGCAAGGCGTCATCACTGTTGAAGAAGGTTCAAGCTTCGAAGATACCCTAGAAGTTGTAGAAGGTATGCAGTTTGACCGTGGTTATATCAGCCCATATTTCGCTAACAAGCAAGACAGCCTAACTGCTGAATTTGAAAACCCATATATCTTGTTGGTTGACAAAAAAATCAGCAATATTCGCGAAATCGTGCCATTACTTGAGCAAGTAATGCAGCAGAGCAAGCCATTGCTAATTATCGCTGAAGATGTAGAAAACGAAGCACTAGCGACACTAGTTGTAAACAACATGCGTGGCGGCTTGAAAACTTGTGCCGTTAAAGCACCAGGTTTTGGCGATCGTCGTAAAGCAATGCTAGAAGACATCGCAACGCTAACTGGCGGTACTGTAATCTCTGAAGAAATTGGCCTAAGCCTAGAGACTGCTACTCTAGAGCAACTTGGTACTGCTAAGAAAGTGACTGTCGGTAAAGAAAACACCGTTATCGTTGATGGCGCTGGCAACAAAGCTGACATCGAAAACCGTGTTGAGTCTATCAACCGTCAAATAGAAGAGTCTACTTCTGACTATGACAAAGAAAAGCTACAAGAGCGTGTTGCTAAACTAGCAGGCGGCGTAGCAGTGATCAAAGTCGGCGCAGCAACTGAAACTGAAATGAAAGAGAAGAAAGACCGTGTTGACGATGCGCTACATGCAACTCGTGCAGCGGTTGAGGAAGGTGTTGTACCTGGCGGCGGTGTTGCCTTAGTTCGTGCGATGAATGCATTATCTGAACTACGCGGTGATAACGACGATCAGAACGCTGGTATGAACATCCTACGTCGTGCGATGGAAGCACCACTACGTCAAATCGTAACTAACGCTGGCGAAGAAGCTTCAGTTGTGGTCAACGAAGTGAAGAGTGGCAGTGGTAACTACGGTTACAACGCAGCGACTGGCGAATATGGCGATATGCTAGAGATGGGTATCCTTGATCCAGCTAAAGTTGCTCGTTCAGCACTAGAAAACGCAGCATCTGTTGCAGGCTTAATGCTAACGACTGAAGTTATGATCACTGACTTACCGCAAGGTGATGACGGTATGGCTGCTATGGGCGGCGGTGCTGGAATGGGCGGTATGGGTGGAATGGGCGGCATGATGTAATTTTACTTCTGCTGCAAAGCGATTTATCTTTGTCAGATACGCTCAATGTACAACAAGTACTATTTTTGCTTATCTTACCTCGGTAAATCGTTTTTCGCTAAAAGTATGATTTTGTCATAAAGTCTATTTGACTATTAAAAGCTCTGTTATCGAAAGATAGCAGGGCTTTTTTATGCAATCTAATATGACGGTTTTTTTATGTGAAAAATCTTTGAGTTATGATAGATTGTTATTAAATTAGATTTGTATTTTTTGAAGAGGAAGTATATTGAGCGCTGCTTTCACAAGGTTTTATTCACAATCAATGGATTTCCGTAAATCTCTGTTAAGTGAAACGAATAAAATTCCTAATATCGATGATTTTAATCATAGAGAGATAGCAACTTTGATTTTGGCAGATATTTCATCTGAACATGGTCATGCTGTACACTTATTAGCTAAAGAAGGGTGTAATATTTCGGCTAGTAGCTTGTTGCGCCTGCAATTTGAATCATTAATAAGAGCGCAATGGATATATTGGGTTAGTAAAGATGATATCGTTGAAAGATTCTATAAACCTTTGACTCAACAAAATGCATCGCAAGCCGAGAAACGTATACCTACAATTAATATTATTTTAAAGGATTTAGACGACGCTGCAAAAGAGGGAATAGTTCCTGAGAGAGCAGTAGCAATGATGAGAGAGTTTAAAGAGTTAACGATGAAACCAGCAAATTCATATGTCCATACAGGTATGCATGCATTTTCAAGAAAGAAGGATGGTTTTCCTGAGCCGTTGATTATTCAGATATTACAGAACTCTAATGGGTTAGAAGCATTAAATGCAATGCTTTTAGCTACCGTGGTAAATTCTGCCGACATGATACAAAAGGTACTAGCTCTACAGTATCTTTATATAGATAGCCTACCGATGCACATACCTCAAATAATGGAGAAATTTTACAATATGCGTTATCAATAGATTTCTATATCAAACTACTGATCCACTGCATTCCTTCTAAGAACCCAAGTCTTATCATCAGACACTTCTTTATCATAGCCATATTCTATCAAATTCAAATGAACTCATTATGGGTCTTGCTACTCACGAATGATCGAGTGAGACATTGTTCTCCTAATCGGTATAAAAGAATCTCACACAAAAATAGGTAAAGTCGTCTTATTGATTACCTTTCTTACCGATAAATGAGTGTGTATATCTTTTACGCTAGCAAGCTTGTGTAGCTTACGGGTGAACCGCTCATAACCATCAAGATTTGGGCTCACCACTTCTAACAAATAATCATAAGAACCCGATACCACATGTCCATTGATTACCTCGTCCATATTGGACAGAGCACGTTCGAAGGCTGCGATAGATTCTTCTTGGTGGCTGTTGAGACTGACCTCCACAAAGAAACTCATCGCAATACCCGCTTTGGCTTTGTTTACGTTTGCTTGATAGTTCTCTATATAGCCTTCGTCCTCCAAACGTTTGAGGCGTCGCGCGCAAGGAGACGGTGACAGCCCTATACGTTCGGACAGTTCCGCCGTAGATAAGCGCGCTTCTTTTTGGAGCACTTCCAAGATATGGCGATCGATTTTGTCCATAATTTACCTTTTGGCTTTTTAAGCCAATAATTTTGATTTAGTTAGCATTATCCACCAAATATTTGTAAAATTGCAATGAATAAATAGAGATAAAAGCGCGTATTTTAATCGATAATTGGTCTTTGTATACCAGCATAAGACACGACTATGAATACGATATTCCACCCCTCATCGCGCAAAAATCCTTTGTTTGTAATGTCGCCACTAACAAAAGGCTATGTGGCGATGAGCGTCGTCTTATTGATTTGGTCAGGCTTTGCGTTGACTGTAAGAGCGGTTGGGGCGTCGTCGCTAAGCATTGCGGATGTCATGCTCATTCGCTTTAGTGTACCGCTGGTTTTGTTGACTCCTTGGGTACTCTCTAGTTGGCATGAAGTCAAAAATATCAGACTGCCAGATATCATGTTTGTTTTACTTGGTGGCGTGCCTTTTCTTTTATTAGCCGCTTTTGGTGCAAGTACGGTACCAGCAGCTTACGTTGGTACTATTTTGACAGGTACGCCAGTCTTCTTTGCCGCAATATTGTCTTTTATTTTTTATCGTCAACGAATATCATTGAGGAAATTTGCCGCATTAATCCTTATTCTTTTTGGTATCGCTACTATGATTGGCGGGCGTGCACAGTCAATACCTAATAGTCTTCTGTACGGTGTGGGGTTATTATTGATGGCAAGCCTGATTTGGGCGGGTTATACCTTAGGGTTAAAAAGCACCAAATTGAGTCCAATAGCGATCGCTATCGTGCTTTCTTATACCTCATTTTTTCTGACATTGATGATGGTCCTGTCTGGTATTGTGGAGACGAATATAGGTTCTGTATCTTTTGATGAAGCGCTTCCGTTTATCCTAGTACAAGGACTTGGTGTAGGGGTGGTATCAACCATTGCGTTTTCTTATGCAGTCAAAAAGCTGGGCTCCATTCGTACCTTATTACTTGGCTCTTTGTCACCAGGATTAACCGCTATACTGGCTACGCTGATACTTAATGAGTCTCTATCAGTCATTATGATATGCGGCATCGTACTCAGTACCATTGGTGTCATCTTGTCCAATCGAGCGACATAAATTAATTAAGGAAGTATCATGATGTTAGATAATATGCCTGTTATCAATGGTGATCCACTGTGGGCATTGTTAGGTAGGTTTCGCGCTGACCAACGCAAACATAAAATAGATCTATTGGTTGGTGTCTATCGAGACGAGCATGGCAATACACCTGTGATGAAAACCGTGCAAGACGCAGAAATACATCTTGCTCATGAAGCTCATTCGAAGGCTTATGGTATGCTATCGGGTAACGCTAATTTTAACCAGCAAATGGCAAAATTTGTACTGGGTGACAGTTCAAGTCTAAAAGACCAGTGCACGATTCAGACGGTTGGAGCATCAGGTGCATTACGACTCATTGCTGATTTGATTGCCACGCTCTCTCCAGATTCAACCATTTGGATCAGCGACCCTGGCTATATCAATCATCGTCCGCTGATGGAAGGGGCTGGGTTAACGGTTAATACGTATCCTTGGCAAAATAAAAATGGTCAGTTAGACATTGATGCGTGTTTTGCCGCGCTAGAAAAAGCAAAAGAAGGAGACGTGTTGTTATTACATGCGTGCTGCCACAATCCTACCGGTATAGATCCTTCTTTAGAACAGTGGCAACTGTTTTCTGATAAATGTAAACAGAAAAATATTGTCCCGTTTATTGATATGGCGTATCAAGGTTTTGGCGATGATCCTGATACCGATGCTGCAGGTCTTCGTCTAATGATCGAAGACGCTGACTTTGCATTTATCGCCGCCAGCTGTTCAAAAAATATGGGGCTGTACAACGAGCGTACGGGTATTGCTACGGTGATGACGACGAACCATGAGCGTCACGCAGATATACAGACACTTTTAGAAACCATCACACGTGCCAACTATTCTATGCCGCCCAATCACGGTGCCGCAGTTGCTTCTTATTTGCTAGACAAACCAAACGCATGGCTAGACGAACTAGCAGGCTACCGTGATAGGGTGGATACTATTCGACAAGCATTAGGCGCAGCATTAAAAGATAGGGGTGCACCTGCAGAGTTTTTGGATATTTCGCAACAAAAAGGCATGTTTTCTCTATTACCGCTAACCAAAAATCAAATGCTGATATTGCAAGATGAGTTCGCTATCTACGGCATGCCAAATGGCAGAATCAATATTGCCGGTTTGAAAATGACGGAAATCCCTCAACTGGCGGACGCTATCATGTCGATTATTTCACGTTAGAGAATAATCTTTATTATTCAGTGCAATATTTTATGCATTAATCGCAACATCAAGAAGGACACGACTATTTATACTTTATATTGGGATAAGGGTGGTGCCAATATGGCCACCCATGCTGTCTTTGAAGAGCTAGGCGTGTCTTATGAAATGATAGAAATAGACCTGTCTAAAAACATGCAAAAATCAGCTGAGTATCTAGCCATTAATCCAAATGGCAAAGTACCTACGTTGGTGCATCAGGGACAGGTCATTTATGAGTCTGCGGCAATTTTAATGTACGTGTTAGATCAGCACCCAAAGTCTGGGCTAGCACCTGACACAGGATGCCCTAGGCGCGGTGTCTATTACCAGTATTTGTTTTGGATGTCTTCTACACTGCAAGAAGCCGCTAATCACTGGGCACATCCCGAGCAGTACATTAGCGGTGAGCACAATTTGCAGCAAGTGAAAGATCAAGCGAATGATGTGCTAACCCACTGCTGGGATATTATTGAAAAGGGATTGGCGAGTCATGGTCCATGGTTATTAGGCGATAAATTAAGTGGGGCTGATTTTCATTTATTTATGATTGCTCATTGGAGTCAGCGATATGCGAGTCGAGCACAGGATTGGACACATTTAAACACACATTATCAAGCCATGCTAAACCGTGCCTCGGTACAAGAAATGATGGCACAAGAAGGATTGTTGTAATCTGTTCATATGTTCAACTAAAAGATATTAAATGACTGGACTAGAAGCACTGAATACAATGCTTCTAGTGACTTCTAGCGATTGTAGTAAATATAGTTTTTATATCAAGCTACTGATCCGCCGCATCTCGTCTAAACGTCCAAGTCTTATTATCAGACGCGTCTTCACAATAGTAATAGCCTGCCAAATCAAACTGCTTTAGCTGCTCAGCATTGGTCAGCTTATTATCAGCAGCATATTTCACCATCAAACCACGTGCTTTTTTGGCATAAAAGCTAATCACTTTGTATTGACCATTTTTCTCGTCTTCAAATCGTGGCGTAATGATATCTGCCTTCAGTGCTTTTTTCTTTACCGCCTTGAAGTATTCATTAGAAGCCAAATTCACTAATACCTTGTCATCGCTGTCAGCCATACGCGCATTGATAACGTTAGTCACTTCCTCATCCCAAAACTCATAAAGATTGTCACCGCGCTCATTTTTTAGCTTGGTGCCCATCTCTAAACGATATGGCTGGATCAGATCTAGTGGCTTTAGTACTCCATACAGTCCAGACAAAATACCTAAGTGCTCATTGATATAAGTAGCGGTATCTTTGTCCATATGATACATATCAAGTCCAGTATAGACATCACCATCGAATAAATAGCCTGCAGGCTTGGCGGCATTATCAGAGGCATCATTGGTAAATGGTTGCGCTTCGCTCCAATGCCATTGTTGATTGCGCGTGGCATTAAGCTGAGCCAAATCGTCAGATATGCTCATCAGCTCTTGTAGGTCAACAGGCTCTTTTGACTTCAGTACTTTCATCAATTCTTGTGAGCGCTTGATTAGCTCGGGCTGGCTATAGTAGTTGCCTAAATTCAATGGTATAGCGTCTGTTTCGTTCAGGGATTTGGCAGGGGAGAGCAAAAAATACATAGTTATTCCTTATTATAATGAATCGATGACGGGTTTTTTCGAGTGTCAAGTATTCTTATTATACGGTATGCATGGGTGGAACTTGACTTCACCTTGCTTATTTTATGTTTATTGACGTTATATTTTTAATAAAAAAACAGATTTAGGGTTAGAGAATAAATGGAGGTAGGCCTGTATCTATAAGGGCTAAGCGTTTTTTGGAAAAATAAAAGGCTTTAATATACCAACAAAAAGTATGCCAATGGTGTAAATACCTAAATTTTTATTTTACTTGTGGGTCATCATTAGACAATGAAACTTGACGAACGATATCTCTATAATAAAAAGGCATGATGGTAAAGTAGCTATCATTTATTAAATTGATAACCTTTGGTCGCTGTAATGGATTAATCATGATCAATGGGTTTTGTCCCCTGTGCTTTTTAGATGTGCGTTGAGGGTATTAAAGGTAGTCGTGAGACGTAAATATAGTCATTGGACGTAAGTAAGGAGACGGTATGAAAATCGGTGTAATCAGTGCAGATATCACGAGCGAGAGCCGTGTAGCCATAACCCCAGACGCAGTAAAAAAATTGCGTAAACTTGGGTTTGAAGTCGTCATTCAGTCAGGTGCAGGCCAAGCAGCATACTATGCTGATGAGTTGTATCAGGCTGCGGGTGCCGACATTGCCAGTAGTCGCACCGAGGTGATCACCCAGTCTAAGATTATTACCACCGTCAATGACCTACCAGCGGAAGCCACTGAAAGCTTGTCGTCTGGTCAGATCGTCATTGGCATGCTTGACCCGTATCGCAACACTCAGCTTGACACTTATGCAGCCAAAGGTGCGACAGTCTTTGCGATGGAGTTATTGCCTCGTACACTGTCACGTGCACAGAATATGGATGTATTGTCATCACAAGCCAACCTTGCTGGTTATAAAGCAGTATTGCTAGCGGCCAATGAGTATTCGCGTCCTTTCCCGATGTTTATGACCTCAGCCGGTACTGTTAAGCCAGCCAAAGTCGTCATCTTAGGTGTCGGGGTTGCAGGTTTGCAAGCGATTGCGACAGCCAAGCGTTTGGGCGCTGTGGTAGAAGCCAGTGACTTACGTCCGACCGCTCGCGAGCAAGTAGAGTCACTCGGTGGTAAGTGGCTAGATGTGCCGATGAGTGCAGAGGAAGCTGAAACAGCCAAGTCTACCGGTGGTTATGCGTGGACACCATCCGAGCAGTATGTCAAAGATCAAGCGGCAGTCGTGGACAAAGCCTTGAGCAATGCGGATATCGTCATTACTACTGCACAAATTCCTGGTCGTAATGCTCCGCGTCTGGTGCATGGTGCAACCCTCGCTAAAATGAAAGCAGGTTCAGTATTGATCGATATGGCGGCTGGTACTGGTGGTAACGTCGAAGGCAGTGTGCCGGACCAAACCATCACGACAGACAACGGCGTACGTATCGTTGGCGCTGCCAATATTCCATCTATGCTAGCCGCCCAGTCTTCAGATTTGTATGCCAATAACCTTGTTAACTTTATTACGACATTGATTGCACCTGCTAGCGATGACGCATCAGCCAGCTTGGCACTTAACGTAGACATGGAAGACGAGATTCAGGGCGCACTGGCAGTGACACATGACAGTCAGGTACGACTAGCCAAACGTTAGTTTGAACAGTCTATTACCACATACTTTGTCACTACACATTTGCCAGTAATGAATAAATTTTTAGGAGAATTAGATGATTGCCACTATTTTAGCTGCAGCGCCAGCCGGTGCGGCCATGAGTAGCACACCATTTGTAGCGATTTTCACTGTATTTGTGCTCGCTATTTTTGTCGGATACTACGTGGTTTGGGGCGTTACGCCTGCATTACATACGCCATTGATGGCGGTAACCAATGCCTTATCAAGTATCGTCATCGTGGGTGCGATGCTACAGACCGTCACGATTGATGGTTCAATGTTTACACCGACCAGTTTGCTTGGTGCCTTTGCGGTATTTTTAGCCAGTATCAATATCTTTGGTGGCTTTGCTGTGACTGAGCGTATGCTTGCGATGTTCAAACCGAAAGTGAAAAAAGCACCAGTAGCAACCACTGATGCCGGAGGTGACGCATGAATGATTTCTCAGCAATGATTGCAGCAAATGCAGATTGGTTCTATCTAGTCGGCGCTATCCTCTTTGTCTTAACGTTACGTGGTTTGTCTAGCCCAAAGACAGCGATTCGCGGTAACCGTTTTGGTATGGCAGCGATGGCGATTGCCGTTGTGACAACCTTCTTTTTAGCAGAAGGCCCTGTGCTTTGGTTGATTATCGGGGCGATGGTGTTGGGTGCCCTTGTTGGTATGTGGAAAGCGAAAACAGTCGCAATGACTCAGATGCCAGAAACAGTTGCTTTGATGCATTCATTCGTTGGTTTGGCAGCGGTTGCGATTGCACTTGCGACGGTATTGCACACTGAACAGCAGCATGGCGCCGTTGCCCGCATCGAGCTATTTATCGGTTGCTTCATCGGTGCAATTACGTTCTCAGCCTCAGTCTTTGCCTTTGGTAAATTAGCAGCGAAAAGCTGGGCAAAAACATTGGTTGGGGTCTGGGTAAAACCGGTCCAAGCGCTACTATTCATTGCGATGATTGGGTTCGGTGGCGTGTATTTCGTCACTGATTCATTACCAGCATTTTATGCGATGGCTGTGATTGCCGTTATCTTCGGTTGGATGTGGATTGCCCCAATTGGCGGCGGTGATATGCCAGTGGTTGTATCGCTATTGAACTCATTCTCAGGTTGGGCAGCAGCAGGTATTGGTTTTACCCTTGGCAACTCGATGCTGATTATCGCAGGTTCTCTGGTCGGTTCATCAGGTGCGATCTTGTCTTACATCATGTGTAAAGCCATGAACCGCTCACTACTTAATGTCTTATTCGGTGGTATGGGTACATCAGCTGTTGCCGCAGGCGGCGATGATGGGGCACCGAAGAACTACAAAGCAGGCTCAGCAGAAGATGCAGGGTTCCTGATGTCTAATGCTAGCAGCGTTGTCATCGTACCAGGTTACGGTATGGCACAAGGCCGCGCACAGAATGCAGTAAAAGAGCTATATGAGTTGTTAAAAGAAGAAGGCGTCAACGTTCGCTTTGCTATCCATCCCGTTGCTGGTCGTATGCCAGGTCATATGAACGTCCTATTGGCTGAAGCTGATGTACCTTATGATGATATTTTAGAAATGGACGAGATTAACTCAGATTTCGCAAGTACAGATGTGGTCTTAGTTATCGGTGCAAACGACGTTGTGAATCCATCTGCGAAAGATGATCCTACTTCTCCAATCTTTGGTATGCCGATTCTAGAAGTTAGCAAAGCCCAGACGGTCATGGTCATCAAGCGTTCAATGAGTACCGGTTATGCTGGTCTGGATAACAGCTTGTTCTACATGGACAAAACGATGATGATCTTTGGCGATGCCAAGAAAATGGTAGAAGAGATGGTACGTACTATCAATGGCGGCGGTCATTAATCTCTAAGCTATGTTTTTAACCATCATCATGCACAGATAAGTTTTAGATAAAGAAAGTCACTGAGGTGGCTTTTTTTGCGTTAAAGTGGGCAGCATTTATAAGCCGACTATAGACTGAGGTCGTTTACAATTATGGTCAGTTTCTAATGATCACAAAATTAACTGTGCTTTGTGTACTCACTATACGATTTGCGCTTGATTAACCTTTCAGCCCATCTGAATTGCTTTAACGATAGACAATCACCAATTATAAATACGATGAAATAAGAGAAAGATTTATGAACATGTTACTGCGCTTTTTTATTATGGTTAGCTTACTTAAACAACAGCTCAAGCATCAATCGACGAGCGAAATTATCAGTCTAGAGACATTGACTGCACCGACCGTCCGTCATTATCGAATTTTGCCCCACGATATGGGATTTCGCGATCATTTACCCAATTATCGTTATTTATCATTTATCGAGCTAAACGTCACACGCTGGGTAAAGGCGTGCTGTCACCAAAAAGGCATTAAACCGTTGAATTGGGTGATTGCCATGCAAGAGATGATTTATCTGAAGCAAATTAAATTTTTGGATAAAATGACGCTTAGCAGTGCAGTCGCAGGATGGGATCATAAATATGTGTATTTTGAGCATCGGTTCTTTGTTAAAAATCAGCTGATGGGCGTTGGTATGACTAAGTTTGTTTTTACAGATAGTAAAGGTATGCGCACACCAGAAGTATTAGACATGATGGGCGAGCAATTGACAGATACGATTAACACATGGAATGAGCACCAAGTCGCGGTAAAATCGACTAAATCAGTCTAAGCCATATCGCAAAACAGTCTTGAAACCCATTATTGAAAAACAACATCGTAAAATAACTTGGCTATAATCATTTGCTGAATTTTGGTAGGATAGAGCCCATCAAGTCGTCAGTATTAGGACGATGGCATCGTTTTTAATATGATGATTCTCAAAACGACTAAAAATAAGGTACCGTTATGACCCCACAAAAATTAAAATGGACAGACAGCTTAGATATCGCGATTGAGCTTTATGAAAAATTCCCAGAAACAGACCCACAGTATATTCGTTTTACTGACTTGCATCGCTGGGTAACTGAGCTTGAAGGCTTTGATGATGATCCACAAAAATCAAATGAAGGCATCTTAGAAGCCATTCAAATGAACTGGATTGATGAAGCCGATTAATCGATTCGGTCTGCCAGTATTACTACAAACAGAAAACTAAATAAACAGATAGAAAAGGCCGCATCATGACCTCACAAATTAAAGAGCTACCAGAAGCGATAGCTTGTAGCGGTATCAGCGTTCGTACCACTAATAACGCTGAGATAAGCCATGATACTGCCAAGCTTGGTAGATTATGGCAGAAGTTTTATCAAAATCACGCGGGTGAGCTCCCTGAAGGTGAAGACATTTATGGTGTCTATCACAACTATGAAAGCGATGATCTGGCAGGGGCGTTTGACGTTGTGGCCAGTTGGAAAGTAGCCAGCGAGCAAGATGCACAATCAGAAAGCGACAGTGTAGCCAATGCTAGTAACGTAGTGACGGTTGATATTCCTGCAGGAAAGTACTTGGTATTTTCTGAAGAAGGCTACATGCCTAACACTGTGATGAATGCATGGGAAAGTGCTTGGGAATATTTTAATACTGCAGATTGCGAGCATACCCGTACTTTTAACGTAGACTTCGAGCATTATATCGGTGGCAACTTAGAATATGGTCAAGTTGATGTCTATATTGGTATCGAGTAAAGCTAGTAATTGGCTTAAGTAATTTAAGCCGCTCAAGCCATTGTCGATAAAAACAATGACAAAAAAAGCGCTAACCTAAATTAGGTAGCGCTTTTTCTTTAGATAGATGTAATCAATTAGACAGTCGCAATTAATACTACATTCAATCTAGCAACAAATTTTCCAAAATGCCTTCGTAAATCTGCGCAAGCTTTCCTAGGTCATCGACTTCTACTTTTTCATCTACTTGGTGAATCGTCGCATTACGCACACCAAGCTCCACAACCTGGGCACCAGTTGGGGCGATAAAGCGTCCATCGGAGGTACCACCAGAAGTCGATAGGGTGGTATCGACATCGGTCACTTTTTTGATGGCATTTTGACAGGCCGAAACCAGTTTTCCTTCAGGGGTCAAAAACGGCTGACCAGATAACTTCCAATGAATATCGTAGCTCGCTTTACTGTTGGCAAAGTGCTTATCAAAAATAGCATGCGTTTTTGCCTTTAGTTCATCTTCAGTCGTTTCAGTTGAGAAACGGAAGTTAAAAACCACGTTTAGCGTTTCAGGAATGACATTGGTTGCGCCAGTGCCGCCGTTGATATTCGATATTTGTAATGATGTGGCTGGGAAGTAGTCGTTGCCGTTGTCCCATGCGGTAGAAGTCAATTCAGCAAGGGCAGACATCGCCGCATGAATCGGATTAGATGCCAGATGTGGATAGGCGACATGGCCTTGTTTGCCTGTAACGGTAAGCTCTGCACCTAGTGAGCCACGACGACCGTTTTTGATAATATCACCTAACGTATCGGTACTTGATGGCTCGCCAACGAGACAGTAGGTGATTTTTTCTTGACGAGCTTCTAGAGTCTCGATTACTTTGACCGTACCATTAATTGACGGGCCTTCTTCATCTGAAGTAATTAAAAAAGCAATAGAGCCATTGTGTTCAGGATGATTGGCAACGAAACGTTCGGCTGCAACGGTAAAAGCTGCAATACCCGTTTTCATATCGGCGGCACCGCGTGCCCACAGATACCCATCAGCGATAGTTGGAGTAAACGGAGGGTAGGTCCAGTTTTTCTCATCACCCGTTGGCACGACATCAGTATGTCCAGCAAAGCAAATCACCGGCTCGGTAGTACCGCGGCGTGCCCACAAGTTTTTGACTTCGGCATGTTCACCGCTTTGTTTTCTATCACCAAAATACATAAATTCGCAATCAAAGCCTGCTTGTTCTAACCGTGCTGACAACATATCTTGGCAACCATCGTCATCGGGCGTTACTGAAGGACGCTCTAACAGTGCAATACTTAAATCTAAGGTTTCTTGCTGATGAGTCGTTTGTTGAGACGCGCTTGATTGGTTATGAGAGTCAGACATGGATAAGCCTTTTATATAATAAATTAAGATGGTAAATATAAATAAAGAGTAGAGGATAAATGCTAAATGGCTACTTCGACAAAGGGTACAAGACCATCACGGCGCATCCAAGTAGCGATAGAGTAGCGTTGGCGATGCGCAGTTTGTACTTGATGACGTAAATCGCTATCAAAAATGATTAGTCTATTGGCAACTGGCATCACTTCATGGTGCGTGCCATGCTTATCAACGACTTCTAGTGCGCCGCCGTCAGTTGTTTCCCAATCATCATTGAGATAAAACACCGCCGAGATAACACGTTCATCACGTCCAGCAGGGTTGTCACTGTGCCATTGATAGCCAAAGCCAGTTGGATAGCACGCATAATGCGCTTCACTATGGCGAATACCAGCAAACAAGCTACGATTGAATAGCGAGGCCAAAGCATTGATGCTTTGCAGATAATAGTAGCCTGCAAAAAAATCTTCAGTAATCCAGCGTATTCTATCACCGCGAATATCACTGATGCGAACACCAGCGGTCAGCTCTGCATCACGATAGTCAATAAAACCGCTTTCTGCTTGTAGTGCTAATAAGGCAGTACTATTGAATACGTCATCAATAATGAGCCAGCCGTCAGTGACAAAGGTATCGAGCTGTTTATCCGTCAGCTTATCTTCCCAGTCCACCGCAAAGTCAGACATTTGCAATACGTGCTGAGTAGGAATTTCTTGGCTAACATTATGAGTATTTGGCAGCAGTAATGGTGGATTATCCTGACCTATCGGATGATCAACGACCAACGCTGTCTTGTTAAGGTTGCTAATAATCTGCGTCATTTCATCTCATTATTATCAATCAGCTGTCAATATACCGTCATTCAATACGTTTTTATTGAAAGCACTTACTAAAACCACATTATCTTTTACTCTGCCTATGCTACCATAGATGCAATTTTTCTTATTTAAACTTTTGAGATTATGAACTATAAACACGCCTACCACGCTGGTAACTTTGCTGATGTGGTTAAACACATTTTATTGGTACAACTGCTTAATCAACTGGGGCAGAAAAACAAACCTTTTTATGTGCTTGACGCTTATGGCGGTCGTGGACTGTATTCACTAAGCAGTGAAGAAGCGCGCAAAACAGGTGAGGCCAAAGGCGGTATTCAGGCTTTTCTAAAAGCAGATACCGAAAAAGCCCCAGCTGCTGTCAAAGATTATATGGAAGGCATTAAGCAAGCCAAATTCACTTACGACAATAAAGTCTATCCTGGTTCGCCATGGTGGGTGGCCCATCACGTTGAAAAAACCGCCGCTAAAAAGCCTGATGCTGGCGTGCGTGCTGAGGCTTTTGAAGCCAAAGCGACTGAATACGATGCGTTGAACTATCAGCTACATAAGTTGCCAATTGGTATCCAGCATCGTGATGCTTTTGAAGGTATTACCGCTGTTATTCCACCAAAAGAAAAGCGCGGTTTGATTTTCCTTGATCCTCCTTATGAGCAAGAGCACAAAGATTTTACGCGCCTGATCGACTTATTAGTCGCGGCTTATAACAAATGGCCACAGGGCACTTATGCGCTTTGGTTCCCAATCAAAAACATCGAAGCTGTAGAGCTCTTCTATAAAAAGCTCAAACGTACTGAAATGAGACGTCAGCTGGTTTGTGAGCTAAACATTTATCCTAATGATGTGGCAGTTGGTCTGAACGGTACAGGTCTACTGGTTATCAATCCGCCATGGCAGTTTGATAACCATGCACGTGAGATATTACGTTTCTTACAGCCAGTACTGAAAGTAGAAGACGCGCCAAACTTGACGCCTGATAGTGCGACCAATGTGCGCTGGCTCGTCGGCGAATAGCAATAACGGCCAATAAGGATATTAAGATGACGACTCAGCCACCTATCGGCCAGCCGAATAATGTACCTTTGAATAATTCATCGCTAAACGACGGCTCGTTGCAAGATAATGCAGCGACTCAGCCACCGTTTATTGATGAGCACGAGTTTAATATTCGCCTAGCGGATAACGACAGCTATGATGGTTTGACATTTGAGGTGATTGAAGCTGAAGTAGCCGAAGGTAAGCGAGTGGTTAGTCGCGGTGTTTATTTGGCACCCAATCTGATCACTACCTTATCGCTACTGTCAGGCTTTTACTCGATTTTGGCGAGTACGCAAGGCGAGTTCTATAAGGCAGCTTTGGCTATCTTTTTATCCGCTATTCTTGATGGCGCAGATGGACGTGTCGCACGTATGCTCAATGCGCAAAGTCCATTCGGTGAGCAATACGACTCTTTAGCAGATATGCTAGCGTTTGGTGTTGCTCCTGCTATTCTGATTTATAGTTTCGCTTTAGAGCCTTTGGGTCGTATCGGCATTGGCTGTGCGTTTGTCTTTACCGCTTGTGCTGCTTTTCGCCTTGCACGCTTTAACGTTCAGGTCGGCATCGTTGATAAAAAGTACTTTGTTGGTTTAGCCAGTCCGCTGGCTGCTATATTGGTAACGTCCGCTGTGATGGTTGCAGTCGATCATAATGAGTGGATTGGTCAATACGATACAGCTGTCATGCTATTGTTTGCAGCTTGGGTAGTGACTTGTGGTCTACTGATGGTCAGTAATGTCAAATACTATAGCTTTAAAGAATTTGACAAAAAGAAAGTACCTTTTGTAGTGCTTATCATTGGGGTGCTAGTCATGAGCATCGTGCTCTATGATATTCCCGTTGGTATCTTAGCCATCGGTATTATCTATGCGTTATCAGGTATCGTGACGACGATCAGAACAAAAGTAAAAGGTTAGACACTGTATTCAGATTCTACATAAAGGAACTTACCATCAGGTAAGTTCCTTTTTTTACGCGCTCTATATACTGCTGAAGTACGTCGACCACTGTAAAAAAGCTAAATCTGTAGATATAAAAGACAGTATTTAAAGTTTGATAGCGATAACAATAGGTTAGGTTAATACGATATCTTTGATAGAAAATAACTGAGATTATTTATAGAGTTTCCTTGTTTTCTATTTAAAATTCCGTATAATGCCACCCAGTCGAAAGGGAAGTGGGTTACTGATTTGAACGATGTAAATTGTTTGGATTAAATAGAAAATACTTCTTGACTAAATAAATATAGCGTCTATAATACGCACCTCATCAAGACGAGCTGGAAGTAGCTAGTGTGTAGATTACACATTAATAACCCAGTTAACTTGTTGAAACAAATTAAAAAAAGAAGTTGACAGACTATTAAAACATGATATGATGGTCAGCTCGCTAAATAGGATAAGCCACATTGGCTGACTTGGTTAGTTTGAAATACTAACACTGGACGACAGTGTCAGACATTATTTAAAAGCATAACTAAAGAACAACTTGTGTGGATTTTTGCTGATTCAGAATGCTAAAAAATAAAGTTGA
>NZ_JBNNFX010000023.1:0-42690 GCF_050267985.1 Psychrobacter sp. NPDC078929
CCAAACATGGGCAATGGCGGTTTTACACCGATACAGAAACTCAATCAGGCAGCTTAATTCTATTTATTAGGTGTCTTAAGTTTGGGAGGGTTACCGCCTAACTACGATAAAAAAATGAAGTCGGCAGTCTTGATAGTATATATATTATGTCTTATTGGCTGACATTTATACGACTGAAGCAATAAGCACTGCTGCCAACAGTTATACTGGAGACGTATTTTTACCCAATGTTAGGGCGTCATAGTCTCTCATTAGGTATAGCGCCAAACAGGCTGCCAACATCGGCCATGCGGCAAAAAATAACAAGTTATCAAAAGGCGTTAAATAAAGACCAAAGGATGCAAACGTAGAGGCGGCGTGTAGTAATAAAATGATGCCGTAGGTCCATTTTTTGAATAAACCCATGACAAACGAGAAGATAAGAATTATTTGTAAGCTACCAATAACGTAAACAATAGTAATGCCCAAGTTTTCCAATGCATAGAATTTAGCAAACACATTGGCGGCATGCTCAGGATTTACAAATTTGTCGACTGTCCAAAAGAAAAATACGATGAAAACACCAAGGCGAAGAAATAATAGTGAGAGTGGCAAGTGTTTTGGCATGAATTATCTCTTTTTGAGAAAAAGCAAAAGTGAATTGGAACAAATTAAGCAAATAAAATGGGCACGATGGCACCGAACTATCAGGTAATAAACACAGGTAAAGTATGAATAATATTGAGTGATTACTCAAAAATAAACAAAGTATTACCACCATATGTGCTGAAAATGCATTGTAGTAGTTATTGAATAACTGTTCAAGTTGATTGTATCTATGTTCTGGCAATTATGTAGCTGGGTTACTTTCTTTAACTAAACCAGCAATGTTAGGTTAAAGAAGCCTGATTTATGTACGTTTGATTGAGCCTATCGACACATTTGACGTTTATTTTGCGCTATAAAGATTTGCCTAACCTGTATAAACGCAAAAAGCCCTTTATAGAACATAAATTCTATAAAGGGCTTTTGAGGGGATGCTTAGAACACTATAGTAAAGCCAGCAGCAGTAGAATAATGCCTTACCACATCAAGTCATCTGGAATTACATAAGCAGCATACGGATCGTCTTCTGCCAATGCTTCTTCGGCAGTGTCGTTGGACACAACCATAAAGCCTTCCATTTTTGAATCAATACGATCAGCCAATGGACGAGGTAATAGCGCGTAGCTTTCTTCCAAGCGTGCGATGACCACGTGACCGGCTACGATTTGATCGTACAGTTTCTGAGTGATAGCGATTTTCTTTACTTTGGACTCATCGACAAACTGATAGCTGACCTCACCTTCTGTCTCAGTAATTTGATGCTGCTTAATCATTTGCACGATATTGGCCTTTAATGCTTTCTCTTCCAATACGCGCTGTTTCTCTTGATTAAGCTTTTGATCCTTTTCTAGCTTTTGAGCTTGAGCCTCTGCCAACGCTTTTTTTGCTTCGACGCTTTCTGAGTCACCAGTACGCTTGGCATGTTGCGTTTGCTTGCTGATTTTTTTGGCCTTTTTGCTATCAACCAAGCCAGCCTTTAATAATTGAGCCTGTAGGGCATTTTTTGCCATAATCCAATCACCTAAATAACGATACCGAAATCATAAATGCTAAAAAATACATTGTAGCAAACTTTGTTAGCGCATGTGGTCAGACGATGATAAGACTTTATATATAGCTGAATTTCAGTCTGCGGTGAGCCATATACAATGCTGACGGTAACAAATTGCAACTATTGCAAAAGGGTCGCACACATCGCTGGATGAAGCCGTGTAAATTGGTTATTATCAAATGAAGAGGTAAATTTACTTGATAAGATAATTTTTGAAAGATAACTATTATGAAGTAAATGAAACATCCCCTAATCAAAGAGCATAAGCTAAAGAGTATAAAGCAGAGAACATAAGCCAAAGAGCATGGCTTGGTCAGGACTAACAAGCTGTATAGGATTAAATAATTAAATTTAAGGACAGATTATGACAACATCACAGCACATTTTGGCCTGTATTGACGGCTCGGCAGTGACTGAATCGGTTTGTGACTATGCAGCATGGTATGCCAGTAAATTAAACGTACCTGTTGGGTTATTACATGTCAGTGACGTGCCTGCTTCAGTTAGGCGTGACTTGTCAGGTGCTATAGGCATAAATAGCCGTCAGTTTTTATTAGAAGAGTTGTCCCAGTTGGATGAGCAAAGAGCGAAAGTCGTCAACAGCTATAGCAATGCGTTGGTACAAGATGCAAAAAGCCATATTCAAAGCAGTTTCGCTGATGTCAATGTTCGCGTTTATCAACGCCACGGCAAGTTGCTTCCTAGTATTGAGCATTTTAAAGAAGAAAATCGTGCGATTGTGATGGGACGCCGCGGAGAGGATCATAAGAACAGTCGGATCAATATTGGTAGTCAGATCGAGACGGTCGCTCGTGGGTCAGATATTCCTATATTGATTTGCTCAGAGAAATTTGAAGAGCCAAGCTCTTATATGATTGCCTTTGATAGTAGCAAAACCTCTATTAAAGCGGCACGAATGGTCTCAAAAAGTCCGTTATTAAAAGGTATGAAAGGTCATATCGTGATGGTAGGCAATCATAACGACGCTGCTAAGCAAAGTATGAGCGCCGCCGCCGCACAGTTAGAAGATGCTGGGTTTGTTGTTGAAGCACATCATTTATCTGCTTCTGATGCGGTGGACGGATTGTTAAAGTTTCAGGTAGAGAACAATGTCGACATTATGGTCGTAGGTGCGTACGGACATTCGAAATGGCAGCAATTGTTTCTCGGTAGTACAACGACAGAAATTATCGCTAGCACGTTATCGCCGGTCATTCTAGTACGGTAATAACGTCATATATTTATGTTTATCGTCTAGGGCGTATCCTCAGTTTTATATTGTGGGTACGCCCTAATCGTTTGATATGTTTGGACTACTTTATGCTAATTAATGCAGATTTTTCACAACGTGCTTCACTGACTCCTGAAGCACATCAATGGATTAAGTCACCACAAAATGGTGTGGAGCGTGTCATGCTTGATCGTGTGGGCGCGGAGAAGGCTCGCGCTACCAGTCTTGTGCGTTACGCGCCAAACTCTTACTTTCCGCATCATCTACATCCAGGCGGCGAAGAGATTTTAGTATTATCAGGCACTTTTTCTGCAGATGACACTCATTATCCAGCAGGTTGGTATCTACGTAATCCGCCGACTTCAGGCCATAAGCCTTATAGTGACGAAGGTGCTGTTATTTTCGTCAAGTTGCGGCAAATGTCGTCTGACGAAACGCAGCACGTGGCTATCAACACTTATGACGATGCTAATTGGCAACAACAAGGTAATCGTACTATCTGCCCGCTTTTTTCCGATGGGGTAGAGCACGTTAGTCTACAGCGTATCGATGCAGGCGAGTTATTATTCACTGAGACAGTTCATGGCGGTGCAGAAATATTAGTTGTAGCAGGCAAGCTAATAGAAGGTGAGCAGGTATATCAACAGGATAGTTGGATACGCCTACCGATAGATGCAAATGTACAAATAAAGGCAGGAGCAGAGGGCGCAACAATATATCTAAAAACTGGCCATCTTAACCATGTCATCGGTTTAGACATTGAAGAGGCTTGAATGACTTCGTTATTAATAGCTAGTTATTAAAACATACATCATCAAAAACTTTGGCACGTCAACTTTTCAGTCATGAGGTGCCAAATTATCTGTATTAGAACTTACTACACTATGAGAAACTCTTATCTATATATGAGTATCTTTAGGTAAAAGTATCAAAGATCACTTGTTTTGATAGCATCTTTGTTCTCAAAGTCAGCCAACATTTCTGTGATTAGTTGATCTTTTTGATGCCATATCTGTTCTACCCAATCAAACATCTGTGCTTTTATCGCTTCATCTGTTTCATAGCCACCGTTTTTGATCGCCGTAAACAGGTCTTTGGGTATCTCAATATGTCGCACATCGACGCCTAGACGTTTGATGTTACCTTTCCATAGATCACTATAAGCTGGCACACCGTCAGGGTAGACAATCGTCATGTCCAAAATTCCATCAATCTCTTCCCCTAATGCACTCATAGCCAGTGATAACCCGCCAGCACGTGGCTTAAGTAAATGCGTATACGGGGATTCTTGTTTATCATGTTTGCTAGGGGTAAAGCGAGTCCCTTCTAGATAGTTCAATAGCGTAAAAGGCTTGTCCTTGAGCAATGCACATGCTCGTTTCGCTTCTTCGATATCCTTACCCTTTAGAGCAGGGTTTTTAGCGATGGCTTCTTTAGAATGTCGACGCATCATAGGAAAGTCGAGAAAATAGAAAGCTTGACCAATGACGGGGATGTATATGAGCTCAAACTTGGTAAAAAAACGCGTTAATGGCAAACGTTTTTCGCTGATATATTGCACGATACTGGTATCAACCCATGACTGATGATTGCTCACCAGTAGATACTTACCGTTGGTATGCACATCATCAGGTAAGTTAATGCGCCAGTCTTTGCGCGGTAATACGTTATCGATCAATGCATTGTTACTATTGATCCAATAGTTCGTCACATCGATAACGGCTTTGTCAGCGATGGCAGCACCGGTGATAGCCTTGGTAGCACCCATTACCCATACAGGTAGCCCAGCTAACATACTATTAAAAGTAATAACGCTGGTTGCCGTCGTCAGTGAGGCAGCTTTGCCCAGTTTTGGAGCGCGTTCATGTAGTTTTTGAACGATTGATTTCAATCGCATATCGAATCCTTTTACTCATGCCTATGATGAGATATTGATAATGTTGCTGCATGATTTTAGCAGAAATCAATCTCAGTGTACGAGTGTTAACAACAAATAATAAACAGCATTGATAAATCAGAATGTACAATCGTATTGAGATTTAGCCGAAACGAGAGGCAAATCAAACCATAAACACAGTCTGTTTTATTTATAAAAATAAACCGATAAAAAAGGAAATATAGATTACTTAAAAGGGAACATGTTTATGATGATATTTCGAGCTCAAATATAGCCCTTATATGCTGGCTAGTCTACGAGTTTCTTCTAGAACCTCTTTTTGTAGATTCACAGTGCTACTCACACATTAGTACTGAGCAAGTATTAATGAACTTAGATATGAAGCGGCTGCGTTTGATAGCAATTAAGTTATCAATAAACAAAAAAAGGGTGTATCAAGAATTATCTCGATACGCCCTCTATAATTTAACCCGTTAGATATCGATCAGCTAAATAATCGAGTGAATCAACACTCTATATTTACTATATCAATTAGCCGTGCATACCACGGATAGGGTAGTTGTTTTCTGGGTTTCTAACAAAAGCCAAACCATTTGCCAAGGCTTCAAGATCTGGTCTAGAGAACGGTGCGTTCGAGATATCAACGATATGTACTTTTCCTTCAGCATTGATAACGAATACAGCAGGTTCAGCGAAAGGATGATCAGTTTCTTTTTCTGAACGTGGGTCAGAGATATATAGACCTAGCGTATTCATCTGTTCGATAGTCAGACCATAAGCCATAGGGAAGCTAACATCTATTTGATCTAGATGACCTTCTAACTGCTCTTTGCTGTCTGCAGATACTGCGATGATATCGACACCAACGTCATAGAAAGACTGTTTTACTGTCTCTAAGGTATTTAGATATTTTGTGCAAATTGGGCAATGCTTACCGCGGTATACAACGACCAGTTTCCAATCATGACCGTTTTCAGGTTTGCCTAATGAAGTCATTTCACCATTTAATACTTGTACTTCCATTTCAGGAAACGTAGTACCGGCCTGAATTTTTTGAGCATAATCTGTTGACATAGTTTTTATCCTTTTTGATAGTATTTTTGTGGTTAGTTGGTATTTAACAGCCTTACAGTAGCAGTCTTAAGTGCAAAAGTATTGGATGTTTACAGTCGTCCCAAGTAGTAACAGGAAAAATTAACATTACCTTTAAAATCGACCAATAAGACTACTTAAGTAGGCTAGTAAGTCATAGACAAAGCGTCTATTTTTTTGCTTCTTCGGTTGTCTGAGCGTCTAATTTATCTTGAGTTTTTAGCTCAAAATCTGAGGCGTCATGACGTTCGTGTAATTGCTCAGCAGGTTCACCCCAAGTGCGGTTTACCTTTCGACCACGTTGCACAGCAGGACGCTCTAAAATCTCAGTTGCCCAGCGGCGTACATTTGGATAGCTCTCAACTTGTAGGAATTCTCCTGCATTGTATGCTTCACCTAGTATTAGATTGCCATACCAAGGCCAAGTGGCGATATCTGCAATCGTATACTCATCGCCACCTAAATAGCGATTTTCTGCAAGCTCACGTTCTAGTACATCTAACTGGCGTTTTACTTCCATCGTGAATCGATTAATAGGGTACTCAAACTTTTCTGGTGCATAAAAGTAGAAATGTCCAAAACCGCCACCCAAGTAAGGAGCAGAGCCTTGTAACCAAAAGAGCCAATTCATCACTTCAGTGCGTGCTGCTGCATCTTTAGGCAGTAATTTTCCGAATTTTTCAGCCAGATAAAACAAAATAGCGCCACTCTCAAACACACGACTACCAGTCTCTGTATCAAAAAGTACAGGAATTTTTGAGTTTGGATTTAGCTCAACGAAACCTGATGAGAACTGTCCGCCTTCACCAATTTGAATCAGGTGCGCGTCGTACTCAGCTTCTGTCACACCTAATGCCAATAATTCTTCGACCATAATGGTGACTTTTTGACCGTTAGGGGTGCCCATTGAGTAAATCTGCAACGGATGTTTGCCGCGAGGTAAATCTGCTTCATGCGTTGGACCAGCGATAGGGCGGTTGACACTTGCCCACTTACCACCACTTTCTGCATCCCATGTCCAGACGCTAGGTGGCTCGTAATGATTAGAGTTTGACATAATGATGATACCTTTTTATATACTGTGCTCAGTAGGGTGTAATTGGTAAATCAGATCCAGTTTATTGTTTTTATTCTGGCATGTCTGCTAGTTGCTTTAAGATGTTTTTGTAGTTGTCTACACCTTGCGCGCCGCTCACCAGATGACGACCATTAAAGATAACGGATGGTACGCTTTGAACACCTTGCTGCTTTGAATGCTGTACGGCTTCACGTATCACATTGGCAAAGCGTTGATCTGCGATAACGGTGAGTGCTTCATTATGATCTAGTCCAATATCTGCTGCGACATCTGCCAGTACGGTACTGTCAGCCACGTTTTTATTATCAACGAAATGCGCAACGAACAATGCTTGTTTTAGGTCGTGCATACGTCCTTGCTGATCAGCCCAATGCAGTAACTGATGCGCATTAAAAGTATTGTAAGTACGAAAATCATCGGTAAACTGAAAATTAAATCCAGCTTCTGCACCTGCTGCTGTCATTCTAGCTCGACTCTCTTTAACGTCCTCAGCAGTCGTACCGTACTTCTCCATAATATGCTCACGATAGTTTCGTCCTTCGTGCGGCGTATTAGGGTTTAACTCAAATGGATGCCAGTGAATCTCGTGCAGCGTGTTGGTTTGTTTTAATGCCTCGGCCAGTTGACTATAGCCGATAGCGCACCAAGGGCATACAACGTCTGACACGATGTCTATTCGTAAGGGTTTTTTTGCCTGTTCCATAGGATCTCTCATTAGCGATGAATTAAAATGAAAAACTGCTGCCCGAAGATGTTTCGAACAACAGTATGAAAACATCAAATGGACTGTGTCAGCATTAGCTGAAAAACGTATTAGTCAGCTTTATGCCATTCAAATTTCTGGAATGGTTTGTCGACTGGTGTGTTAGCTAGGTGGTTCGTATAGTTGCTCATGACTTTTTGAGCTGCACCAAGAATAACTTCAAGAATCTGACGCTTAGTGTAGCCTGCATCTAAAAATGCTTGAACCGCGCTGTCATCAACGTTACCACGATTACGGACTACAGATAGTGTGAAGGTACGCAATGCTTCCAATTTTTCAGTTGGTAGTGGCGTTTCATCACGTAATGCATCAGTGATAGTGTCATCTACTTTCATGCTCTTAGCAATACCAGTATGCGCAGGCACACAGTAATGACAAGCATGTTCAACGTTGATAGTTTGCCATACAACGGTGGTTTCTTCGTCATCAAAACTGCTGTCTAAAAACAGTTGATGTAGCTGTTGGTAGCCTTCTAGTAATCCTGGTGCTTCAGCCATAACAGCATGTAGATTTGGAACCATACCAAAAGCCTTGATAGAGGTATCAAGCAATGCTTTGCTGTCTGCTGGCGCGCTGTCTTTATCGTGTAGTGTAAATTCGGTCATAATATAATTCCTAGTAGTCGGTTTAAACTTAACTTGTTTTAGGGTTTTGAAATAGCCTAAAAGTAATCGTTGATCTGTTATCAATCATTATTTTGAATGGTTACTCGAAATTGACGATTTTGCTTAGTAAGCGATTCAATAGAGACTACTATAAATGATATTGAGCAGTCGCTCAATAATTATTTGAGTAATCGTTCAAGTAAATTGTAATGGCTAAATTACATTACTCTGCTTAATTCATACTACTCTATTAATATCAATATCTTAAGAAGGTAACACTGTGTAAGTAGTAAGAAAAAACAACGATAAAAATATTTTTTAACTTTAGTGGCTCTGTAGTACGAACAAGACTTATCGAAATGGAGCTGATCGACTTCATCCATTGCATGTAGAGAAAATAGTATTGATATGATGCTTATTATATCAATATATAACATTACTTGAACGACCGTTCATTTGTGGTTATAGTGTATATCAGACAATAAAAATGTGCTTCAAATTTCGATGTCTATTTTTGTTCTCTCATTACAGCTTTTATAGTCATTAGTATAGTCACTAGATTTGATAGTCATCAAACGACTGTCTTCATATAATAGGATAAAGTTATGCTTAAATTTTATTTCCATCAAACGCCAAACCCAATGAAAGTAGCATTGTTTCTTGAAGAAACTGGGCTGCCTTATGAACTTGTTGCAGTAGATACGCTAAAAGGTGAGCAGCATACACCTGAGTACCGTGCTATCAACCCAAACGGCAAAACACCTGCTCTAGAAGATGATGGTAAACGCGTGTTTGATTCTACGGCAATCTTGATGTATCTTTCTGAAAAAACAGGCAAGCTGGCAGGACAGCCAGAAGATCGTAGCGAGATGCTGTCATGGCTAATGTTTGTAGCATCTGGACTAGGCCCTTTTTCTGGTCAGTCTGTTCACTTTAGACATAAAGCACCAGAAAGAATCCCATATGCAATTAATCGCTACCTTCGTGAGGCCGAGCGTCATTATGAAGTGCTAGATACACATCTAGAAGGCCGTGAATATATGGTTGGTGATAGCTACTCAATCGCTGATATTTCTACTTGGGGCTGGATTGATAAGGCGACAGTTGTGCTAGGCGAAGGCGGCTTGGATAATTATCCGAATCTAAAGCGCTGGTTTGATAGCATTAATGCTCGTCCAGCGGTACAAAAAGCCCGTGACATTCCTAAAGGTATTGATTTCAAAACTGAGTTTGATGACGTTGCTGCACGCGCGCTTTATCCGCAAAACTTTGATAAAAATAGTTAATCGAAGCAAAGAGACTCAATAAGTCTTATAATATAAAAAGTGATTAAAACCAGTAACTAAGGTTGATTCTACAAACTTTGCCTTAAAATAGATTTTAATGACTATGTGCAGAATTCCTCTACCTTTAAAGTAGAGGGATGAGTATATCATTATTTTTTAGTATAGCTTAAGATGTTATCATACTTTATGCCCAAACAAATCTTAAAAGCTTATAAAGTGAGATTATATCCAAATGACGAACAGCAAGTATTCTTTGCTAAATCATTTGGATGTACCCGCTTTATTTGGAATAAGATGTTGTCTGATAAGGTTAATCATTATAAAGCAAATAAAACGATTCTAAACAACACCCCTGCTCAGTATAAAAAAGAGTTTGAATGGCTCAAAGAAGTAGATAGCTTAGCGTTAGCTAACGTGCAACAGAACCTTCGCAGCGCCTATAAAAAGTTTTTCGAACAAGGCACAGGCTTCCCTAAATTCAAGAAAAAAGGTATCAAAGACAGCTACACCACTAATAACCAAAAAGGGACGGTTGCACTCACATATAACAGTGTCAAACTCCCCAAAATTGGTCATATCAAAGCAAAAATACATCGCCGCATTAATGGGCTTATTAAAAGTGCCACTATCAGCGCAACCCCATCTGGTAAGTACTTTGTCAGCCTATTGGTTGAAACAGTAGTGGAGCCGCTACCAAAGACTTATTCTAATATAGGCATTGATTTAGGATTGACCAACTTTATTGTCTTATCAAACAGTACTAAAGTTGCTAATCCTAGGTTTCTATCGAAGCTGAAAGACAAGCTTGCGCGTGAGCAAAAGATTTTAGCCAAACGTAGAGAGGTTGCTAAAGCTCAGCAGCGTAAGCTGTCAGACAGTCGTAATTATCAAAAGCAAAAAGCAAAAAGCTAAAGTCGCGAAGATTTACGAAAAAATAACCAACCAGCGTCTTGATTTTCTACATAAACTCTCATTCAATATCATCAAAAACCACGATGTCATTGCTATAGAGGACTTGAACATTAAAGGGATGGTTAAAAACAGAAAGCTTGCCAAAGCTATTAACGATAGTTCATGGTCAGTCTTTACAATTATGCTTGCTTATAAAGCAGAATGGTATGACAAAGCGCTTGTGAGAATAGACCAATGGTACCTGTCATCTAAAACATGCTCAGGCTGTGATTATGTCCTTGGCAAAGATGACCTTAAACTCAGCGATAGATTATGGGACTGCCCAAGGTGTCTGCAGACCCATGATCGAGACATCAATGCCAGCATCAATATCTTAAATCAAGGATTGATATTGGTTAAACAATCAAAAACTGTCGGTGCGATAGGGTTAGCTTAGTAAATTCGCTTAACCGCTGATACAGAATAGTGTATTAAGTAAGAGCGTTACCTAAGAAACCTCTACCTATAAGTAAGGTAGTGGATAGTTCATGGCAAAGATATTAAGGTGAAAATTATGAGTGCTCCGATAAAGTTCAATCGTGAGGATGTGATCGAAAAAGCAAAAAACCTCTATTGGGAAAAAGGCTATCACGCGACATCAATGCGCAATTTGCAAGATGTGGTGAATATGCATCCAGGTAGTATTTATGCAGCTTTCGGTAGTAAAGATAAACTATTTACAGAGTCACTGAATCGCTATGCTGCAGATGGTGCCAAGAGATTGGCCGACTGTATTGAGCAAAAAGACACAGTGTTGGATGGCTTAAAACATTTTATCCATACGGTGATTGTCTGTAATAGCGCCACTGCGCCTAGTGGTATGTGCATGATCGTCAAAACAGTCGCTGAGCTTACTCAAAACGATAGTCCAGATTTGCTCGCACATGCAACGAATATATTGGAAGGTATAGAGGCGTCGTTTGCCGTGCTCTTTGGACAAGCCATTGATAGCGGTGAGATTAGCGCAGAAAAAGATCCAGTTGAGCTGGCGCGTTATTTCCAAATTCAAATTATAGGTCTCAGGACGTATGCGCAGGTCACTAATGACAATGATGCAGTAGAGAAGTATATCGATGATATTTTTAAAAATATCGTATAGCAAGGCTGTATAAAAAGCAGATTTTTTAGTTATGACAGCTCGCGCCTTTTGTCGTTAACCAATCATCATAGTATTACTAAAAACCCTGATGGCTAGTACATTAGCAATCAGGGTTTTTGTTATCTATTACTGTGCTTTTGGATTGTCATTGATGAACTTTAGTAGAAGCTCAGCCAATGTTTCGCCTTGGTCTTCTTGCAGGAAATGACCACCGTTAGTGATAGTCGTATGATTTTGGCCTTTGGTACCCGGAATCAGCTTTTGCATGATGCGATCGCCGCCACCAGTTACGGGGTCGGAATCACTAAACAGTGTAATAAATGGCTTGCTCCATTTGCTTAGCACGACCCAAGCTGCACGGTTGTTTTCTGAAGCAGGATCATCTGGTGTCGTGGGCACTAGGATAGGAAACTGTCTAGCACCTTCTTTATAGGACTCATCAGGGAAGGGTGCATCGTAAGCATCCAGTACGGCTTGAGACAATGTCGTTGTGGTGCCGCTTTTGATGGTGCCTGCTACATTGAACTGCGGCGTCTCCTGAGAGAACTTCTGCCACTTGCGAAACCCTTTGCCAGGATCATGATCTCCAGTCGGTAGCATCGTGTTGCCTGCTGCGACGCGATCGAATTTATCAGGATGCGCTGCTACTAAGCGTAGGCCGATTAAACCGCCCCAATCTTGACAAAACAGTGTGATATTTTTTAAATCCAATTGATCAAGCACCGATTGCATCCAATCGACATGGCGCTGATAAGTGTAATCAGTACGCGATGCAGGTTTGTCTGAACGTCCAAAACCAGGAAGGTCTGGCGCGATAACGCGGTGTCCTGCTGCTGTTAGTATGGGAATGACTTTACGATACAGATAAGACCAAGAAGGCTCACCATGTAATAACAAGATAGGGTCGGCATCGCTTGGGCCTTCATCAAGGTAGTGTACGCGCAGCTCGCCACCTTCTGTATCATCGACTATCAAATAGTTCGGTTCAAAATCGTAGTCTTGCAAGTTAGCAAAATACGAATCAGGCGTCCTAAGTTTTTTCATACATCATCCTTGGGTTAGAAAAATAACAGTGCATTCTGGCACAGGTGTTAGACAGTCTACTAGGGGTGAGTCTTTGAATGCTACTCGACTATCACTGGTAATCCTAGCGATAAAGCTATCTAACTATAGTCTATATTGATTAAACATTCAAAATGAAAACTATACCTTACAAACATTCGTTGCTGCAAACATTAATAGTGGATTCGCCAGTAGCATCCACTATATACAGGATAGGTTTTGAGTTTCATTTTATAAGGCTAAACTAATCGTGACGCCAGTAAACCTTTACCACGACATCGGTACGACTTAGCTCAAGTCGGTCTTTCAGCAATGGGCGCAATGCTTTGGCAGTATTTGCTTCTAGCGCCCCCCAAACTTTATCAATCTGTAGAGGATTGTCAGTCAAATAATCGCCCAATTTACTGTCAATTAGCGTGGCTAACTCTGCTCCTGAGTTTGGTTGATTGGTCACTATAGGCAATACGGTAAAATGATCATCCTTGCGGCTTTCAGTATCGCAATCATTATTAGTGTCACTGTCAGTATTGCTGTTGTCATTACCAATGTTATCAATGCCACTGCGCATTTTTACCGTATCAAAATAGCTTTGATCGTCTGCATCTTGCGTCACACAAATGACCAATGGTGGCGTAGGATTGTTCCATAGCTCCAGCAGTCGTGCTGCCGTTGGCATTGATGTCTCATCGACAATCAGTACCGCTTGACCGTCTCGTAAGTGCTCTACCTTTTCTGGAAACTCTCGTTTTGTAACGACGGTCTCGCCTGCTTGTAGTGCTGCTGCCCAGTTGCCGCCCGGTGTATTCCCATGCAAAAAAACATCGACCCAAGCTCGTATTCCATTATCAGCTTGCCATGCTTTTCTCAAAGTGTAATAGCAGTGAGGACGAGCAGGGCGTACGTTTTCCTTTTCGCTATCATTAGTTTTATAGTCACTAGCTTTATTGCCATCAGTGCTGTCAGTCATCAATGCATCGGTCATTGCATTGTGTTCTAAATCAAACAAGTACGCGTAACCCGCTTCGTTGGTAGGTACTGACATCGAGCTTGTTGCGCCCTTAGCATTACTTAACTGAGCGGTATTAATTAATGGCGTATCACTATTTAATGACGGCATGCTCAATTCAAGGCGCAGCATATTTTTGCTGACTCTATAACTACTTTGCACATCAAATACTTGCTTGGTCAGTTTGATGGTTTTTTTGCCTAGCTTTTTATCTGCTCTCTGTTTTAGCAAGATATATTGGGCTTGCAAGTCATCAAGCTGGGAGATGGGGGCGGCAAAAGCGATAAAGAAAGTCTGGTCATAGAGCGAGCTATTTTGAACGCCAACCAGTTGATTCTCTGAGCCTTTTGGACAAGTCTGTATAGCAATACCTTCAGCATAAATATCAGTTATCTGCGCATCGACCAGATCCAATTCAGCGGTAGATAATGAAGTAAACACACTTAAGAATCCAAGCAGTTCGTCGAGGTGCTCTTCATTAATATGAGCGACCACACCTGCTATTTCAGGGTCGTTTAGGGGAGTGTGTTGATTGTTTTGGTTATCGATGTTTTCTGTAGAAGCTAAAAGAAGATTAGTCATATAAATACTCGCAATCAACAGAGCGTTGAAATTAAAGTGAATGAGTTTATAGTTAATGATAATTGTTTTTGTTATCATTTACGAGTAAAATCAATTTTTATTGTGGTTTGATCGTCAAAAATTGGTCTACAACCGATAGCCGATAAACCCTAATTTTTATGACATATTATTTTTATCAACAATGAGTGCTTATATGCTACGTGCAAACCAGCTGACTATCAGCCGTCAAGGAAATACTCTATTAGACAATGTGACTTGTGAGATTGATACCAATCAACTGGTGGCTTTGGTTGGGCATAATGGGTCTGGCAAGTCGACCTTGATCAAAGCGCTAGCGGGTGAGATGGCAAGTAGTAGCGGCAATGTCACTTTAGATGAGCACAGTATCAATGACTACGGCAGTAAGGAGTTAGCGCGGCAAATGGCATATTTGCCGCAGCAATTGCCAGAAGCTGCTGGATTCACGGTGCGTGAGCTAGTCATGCTAGGGCGCTATCCCCATCAAAAATGGCTGCAAAAGCCAACTCAAATAGATAAAGACAAAGTCGCGCAAGCACTAAAAGTGACTCAAACCGAAGCGTTTGCTGATCGAATTACTGCCACGCTATCTGGTGGTGAGCGCGCTCGTGCGTGGCTTGCGATGTGTCTGGCACAGGATACCCGTTACTTATTGCTCGATGAGCCACTTGCTGCGCTTGATATGCATTATCAAATCGAGGTCATTCAGCTCATCCGTCGTTTGGTGGATGAGCAAGGATTAAGCGTAGTGATTATTATCCATGATATTAATCTGGCCGCGCAATATGCCGATCGAGTCATCGCGCTGAAAAATGGCCAAATATGTCACAACGGCGATATCGCCAGTACCATGCAACCTACCGTGCTACACGATATCTTTAATGTCGATATGCAGCTACTTAGTCATCCTATTACTGGACAGCCTGTCGCAGTTGCTTAACATCTGGTTTTGCTCCTTCTTTTTAATTCGCCTACAAAGATACGCTTCTATGCCTCCCGTTTTTTATACAGATAAATTATTAAAACATCCACTAGTTAAGCCAGTATCAGTAATGACAATATTGAAATGGTACGCCCTCGCATTGTGCTTGGTATTGACCGCCTGTAATAGTCAAACATCCACTACCTCAGAAGCAGAAAACAGTCATAGCGATAGGATGAATATTGTCTCTCCTGACTGGGGTAATGCAGCGACTTTAACAGCGATGGGGCATGCACCAATTGCGACAGGTGATGTCAGGGTTTGGGACAGATGGGTGGGAAGCCCCAAACTACCAACGTCGATCACAGACTTAGGCATCCGCTATCAGCCCAACGCTGAGCTAATCGCTCAACTGCCTGTCGATATGGTCATAGATAATTATTTTTATGAGCATGCACGCAACTTATACGGCGATGTCCCTGCGGAGTCTGTGATGTTTGCTGCCAAAGGAGAGACGGCAACGTGGGCTGACTATACCGAACCGACGCGGGAGCTTGGCATGCTGATCGACAACCCGAAGATGGCTGAAGACTATATTGTACAAAGCCAGAAAGACATAAAGCTAGCCAGTCAGCAATTCAAGGAGCGTTATCCAAAAGCCAAGAAATTCGCAGTGGTACAGTTTGCAGATGCCAATAACATGCGTATGTATGTGGCAAATAGCTTATTTCAGCCTGCGCTAGAGCAGATGGGTAGAGAGCTTGTGGTATTGGGCAAGGGCAATCAGTGGGGGTTTGTACCGATACGAATGGGAGATTTAGCGCAATTAGATGATGAGACTTGTTTATTAATTATCGATCCACTTAGTCCAATCACTAGAGCTGAAATTGATGACAGCTTGATTTGGCAGCGCCTAGGTTATGGCAATACCCGCTGTGTGGGCGAGCTACCACCAGTATGGATTTATGGTGGGATGTCGTCATTGGTCAGCTTAGCAAATAACTTGTCAGAAGTTTCATTAAAAGGCGGGGAAGTACTATGAGCGCCAATGCAGATACTAACAATAACCCTATCAATAACCATATCGACAGTGCTCATACGATGACATCAGCTTCTGAAACAACAGTGTCAAAATCATCATTGAAACAATCGTCTCCGCCACCTAATCAACCCAATCCCCAGACTTCTTTATTTGCCAATTTGTCTTGGCGACTATGGACCATGCTCATCGGATTAGCGGCTTTGTCATTATGGAGTAGTTGGGCGCTGCTAGATCAGCAATGGACGCGCCCACTTCGTGACTTGCTTATACCAAGCTCGCAATTAGATATTGCCAGTATGGCGATACAGCTACATATAGTGGCAACCAGCGTAGTGGCGTTGTTGGCTGGCGGGCTATTAGGCGTGGTCAGTATTTTATTACAGCAATTGGTAAAAAACCCATTAGCATCAGATACAACGCTAGGTGTGGGCGTGGGTGCACAGTTGGCCATGCTTATCGTCACGTTGTTTTTGCCAAGCTTGGCAATTTATGGCGGACTTTATGTAGCCTTTGTAGGAGCTATCATTAGTATGGGTCTGGTGTTTGCCTTATCAGCACCCAGTCGATTTAATCCATTAATTTTGATATTGGCCGGTTTGGTCGTCAATATTTTGCTGGCCGCAGTAGCCAATGTTCTAGTACTGTTTTTTGCTGAGCGTAGTAATGGCATGCTGTCATGGGCGGCCGGGTTTTTGGCACAAAATAGCTGGCATACCAGTATAGCGCTAGTCATCACTGCTATTTTGATGGCGGTCGTATGTCTGCCATTACTAAAACCATTAACGCTGATGAGTCTAGATGACACTCAGGCAAAACGTTTGGGTGTACCTATTAATGGGATTCGCGCACTTGTTGTGCTGGTTGTCGCCGTCGTGACCGCCTTAGTGATTAGTGAAGTTGGCTTAATTGGTTTTATTGGTCTTGGTGCGGCAAGTTTGGTCAATGCGCTAGGTATTTCTGCTATTGGTAAGCGTTTGGCCATTGCCTTTGGGTTGGGGGCGCTGCTGTTATTATTGACTAGCAATGTCGCGTTACTGCTTGAGCCGATACTGAATATGCAGATTCCAGCTGGTGCCATGACAGGTATCTTGGGTGCACCGCTGATTATTTGGCTGATTTTGCGTCAGCGTCGCGAGCGGATAGAGACAGTGACACCGATGCTTGCAGGTAAGCATACATCCATTGCCTTTTGGCGATGGGGCGTTGGCGTGCTCGCTATTATCATGTTTGCCTGTTTATTTGTACAAGATATCAATGGTTGGGGGTTAAGTACGGACTGGGCGCTTACGCAGCAGTACCGCTTACCTCGCAGTTTGAGCGCTGCGGCCACAGGCTTGATGTTGGCGGTCGCCGGTGTGCTACTGCAAACTTTAACGCGTAACCCCATGGCCAGTCCTGAGGTGCTGGGGGTCAGTTCAGGCGCGGCACTTGGGGTTATTTTAGGGTTTTTATTACTGCCAAGTTTAGGACTATCTGCAGGAGCAGGAACGTTGCTGGTTTCAGGACTGTCAGGGGCGATGGCCGTGCTGCTATTGATTATTTGGCTAGCACGTAGGGTCAGCTCAGGTTATTTATTGTTAGTAGGTATAGGTATTGCCGCCATGATGGATGGGGTGATGCATATGGTCAAGCTCTCGGGAGACCCGCGTCTAGAAGCGATGCTCAGCTGGCTGTCAGGGACAACTTATAGCGCGCAGCCCAGTACGGTATGGTATCTCATTGGCATTGCCGCTATCTTATTTGTACTCAGTCTATTGCTGATAAAACCCTTGCGCGTTCTTGGCTTAGGTACAGGTGTGGCGCGCAATCTAGGTGTGGCAGTTACGCCAGTGACTTTGTCGTTGTTGGTATTGGTGGCAGCACTTAGCACAGCCAGCACGCTTGCCGTTGGCCCATTGAGCTTTATTGGTTTGATGGTGCCACATTTGGCTACTTCACTGGGAGCTGTGAAGCTTGAACGGCAATTGCCACTAGCTGCACTCTTAGGGGCAGGGGTGATGGTGATAGCGGATTGGATTGGCCGTTATGTTATTTTCCCTTATGAGCTGCCAGCGGGCACGATTGCGGCCATTATTGGTGGCGGCTACTTCTTATGGCTCATTCGTAAGGTGCCAGCTTCAGCAAGTAGATAGCTCATGTCTGCAAGCATTGAATTTGAATAGCCGGCAATTTTGTCTTCATTCAGCAGAGGTTTATCTAACCTTATTTGAGCAGCCATTTGATAAGAATAACGATGCTAAGTTTCAGCGAAATTGAATGACGTGCTCGGCAAGCTAGCAAAATAATAACTAGGAGCAAGTCATGCTGACTATCACTCAATTTTATGGTGCCTCTGCTTAATGAGCAACGCCCCTATAAATAAAGCACCTATAAATAAAACCTCTACAAACGGGTCTACTATAAACGAAGCCTCGAATAGTAGTAGTAATGGCTTGACCGACAAACAAGTACAGCAGATATTACTGACATTACTACTCGGCGGTACGGTCGTCAGCTTTAGCAATAGTGCGCTCAATCCAGCGATTCCTGTCTTTATGTCGGTGTTTGATGTCGATATCGTGATGGGCGGCTGGGTGCTAAATGCTTATGTCTTGGCCATGAGTGTGGGGCTGATGCTGAGTGGCTACTTAAACAAAAAGTTTCCTTTTAAGCATGTTTATTTGGCGGCAATTTTTGGATTTATGTTGGGCTCAGTTATTGGCATGCTGGCGTCTAGTATGAGCTTTGTCATTATTGCTAGGGCTATACAAGGACTGAGTGGCGGTCTGATTATCCCGCTGTCTATTGGTATGCTGTATCAGATTTATCCGCAGCAGCAGCACGGCAGAGTAATGGCGCTATGGGGCATTGTTATTATGATGTCGTTGGCGTTTGGCCCTTTGGTCGGTGCTTACTTGGTTGAGCAGTTTGCGTGGTGGACACTGTTTGCCATTACCTTGCCACTCAGTGCGGCGGTCATGGCGATGGTGTGGTGGTTAATACCTGATATGCGCTCACATGATAAAAAAAGCCCTTTCGATACCATTGGGTTTATCAGCTTACTCATTTGGCTATTGACCATGATGGTGTGGCTGAGTACGCTGAAGGTAGACTTCACTGGCGGGCTACTCAGCAGTGATGGCTTATTAAAGATAGCCACGTTGGGTTTATTATCTATTGGGTTTCTACTGTCCGCGATGGTTTGGTGGGCATATGAGCGGCGGCAGAAATATCCATTATTAAACGTGCGCTTGTTCAATAATAAAACCTATTTGCACAGTAATATCATCAGCATTAGCCAAACAGTCGGTTTGATGCTCTGTCTCTTGCTATTGCCCGTGTTAATCCAAGATGTGATGGGTGAGAGTGCCTTATGGACAGGCATTGTCCTGATGGTCGCGACGCTCGTAGCCAGTGTCACCACCCATTACGCTGGCAAGATGGTAGATAAGCAAGGTGCCAGAGGGATTGGCATCGTAGGAATTGCGATTAGTGCGCTGTCTACTTTGATGCTGGCATGGTGCTTGTATCAGCCCACGCTTTGGCTATTAATGCTAATTATGAGTATGCGAGGCGTCGGAGTAGGTCTAGCATACCTACCAACCACGACCGTTGGGTTTAGCAGCTTACCCAAAGACGCAGTCACTGAGGGAGCCGCCCTTAATAACATCAGTCGCCGAATTATCTCTACTATATTTATCACGCTGTCCACCCTTTATATAGACAGTCGAGGTGTACAGTTATTAGCAGTAGGTAGTAGTGACAGCACGGCGAGCGCCATCCAAGAAATACTGGTGATCATCGCGGTGATTTTATTATTCACAATTCCTTCAGCGTGCAAATTACCACGATCCCCATAAACAAATACCCCGTATCGGGGTTTACTTTAACTTATCAAGACGGAAATATCATTGATTTTTGGCAGCAGGCATTAATCGCCTTAGAGCAGTGGGTATCTTGATCAATCGTCCTTTTCACTCACTGGCTAAAAGTAAGTTGGGCTTTCCTGTATCTATACAGGGTATCAGCGCTGTGACTATGTTCAAGAGTAACCAAACACAAGGTAAGCTAGCGCCCGATATTGCCTGTCGCTTAGGTGAGCAGATAGCGATTATTCGTTCAGGCGATATTGCCATTATGGATAGTGATGATGTATTTATATTGTCTGTTGATATAGCACAGCAGCTATTATCAGATTGCCAAAAAAAGCATAAAGAAGATGAGATGAAATTTCAGCGGTTCTTTGAGGCCTATCGTAATAACAAGCTAGATAAATTATTCAATAACTAATGAAGTTATCAGAGATTAAATAGTCAACTATACCTGAAAACAACGTAGATAAGCGCTTACTAACAAGATGTAAATACATATATAAATAAAAACGATTATCATTTACAATACGATTCACAAAGTTAGTACACACAGTATTATTAGCTAAATATTACTCATACCACTGTCTATCTATCCAATGTATGCTCAAACCAATATCAATGAAGCGAATGCCGTATCAGATGTGCAGGCTTCGACAGAACTGACGTCAAACTCAGCAGCAAACTCGTCGTCAGATGAGACTCCCAATGTGACTTTAGACACTATCAATGTCACTGCTAAAGCCAGAACGGGTACGGCGCTGGCTCAGAAGATTAGTGAGATGCCAGCCGTCACGCAAGTAATTACTGAAAGCGAGATTCAGATGCAGGCGACGGGCAACCGTACCACTGGTGACATCTTGGCACAGCTGATTCCGAGCTTGGGTACCAGTAGTGGTTCGACCAGTAACTACGGCACCACCATGCATGGCCGTCCAGTACAGTTTTTGCTAAATGGTGTGCCATTAAGCGGTTCACGCAGTCTTTCACGTGAGCTTAACAGTATTGATACGTCACAGCTTGAGCGGGTAGAGGTGCTTTCGGGTGCCACTAGTATCTATGGTGCTGGCGCGTCAGGTGGTCTAATTAACCTTGTGACTAAATCTCTGGTGGGTTATGGCCCTATTAGACAAACCAGAGTGGGCGTTAGTAGTAGCCGTGACTTTGACTCAGATTCATTTGGCTATAATGTAGGGCAAACATTAGGATATGGCGGCGAGCGGGCTTATGGACGCTTAGATGTTGATTATGAGACCAAAGGTGGAAAGTTCGATAGCAAGGGCGATCGAGTTAGCCCAGATGTCAACCAAACGGATCAACAAGATACCGAATCACTAAGTGTGAATGGTAGCTTAGGTATAGAGCTAACGGATACCCAACGTCTTGATCTCGCAGCGACTTATTATAAAGATAAGCAAGATACCGACTATGGCCCAGACTACGGTGATGGTTTGGCCGTGTTATTTGGCGCAAAACCTTCTTTAAAAGCCATCGATGGTGCCAACGTAGAAAACCAGCCTTATACCGAAAAAAGCTCCGTGAATTTAAATTATAGTGATGATGATTTTGCGGGTTCAGGTTCTAGCTTAAGTTTAACGGGCTACTATAGAGATGAAAAAGGCCGTTTTTATCCTTCTGCCAAGAGTGCAGCAACCCAAGCAGCTGAAGTATGGCAGGCCAATGGTTTGACTAACGAAAACACAGTGAACAAGCTTACCAGTGCCGCAGTATTTGTGACTCAGTCAGAAGCTGATATCGAAGTGATGGGTCTACGTGCAGCCATGCAAACTGAAACCGAAATCGCAGGCAAAAACACACTATTTAGTTATGGTGTGGATGTCGAACGCGAAAACAGTGAGCAGACCTATTATGGTCAAGACTTAAATATATTTCTTGCAAGTAATGGCTTGACCGCCCAAACCAATGGGCTTACTTACAATGGTGGGCCAGATACCACCATCGATAAATGGGGTGCTTTTGTCAATGCAGATGTTGACTTGACTGATAAGTGGCATACCAGTGCTGGCGTGCGTTATCAAAAGCTAAAATCTGAGACTGATACCTTTACGCCCATCTATGAGCAGCTGCTTGAAGAGTATTTTAATAGTGCTGCTATTAGCGGGACAAGTGCAGCTTATGGCATTGACTATCAAGCAGGCGACGTAGAAAAAGGCAACACCGACCATGACAAAGTACTTTTCAATCTTGGTACCAGCTATCAGATAACACCGAAAGATCAATTGTTTGCCAATTTTTCACAAGGTCTTGATACCGCAGATATACAGCGAGCACTGCGTGATGTGCGTGCCGGTTTCGTGGTTAATTCAGACAATGTTCAACCGATTGCAACCAATAACTATGAGTTTGGTTGGCAAGGAAAACACGGTGATACAGCGGCACGCTTAAGCGGTTTTTATAACGAATCAGATAAAGTAGTGCGCTTTACAGACAGCTATACTGTCGAGGTTGTCGATACTGATGAGCGTGTTTATGGCATAGAAGGGTCGCTTAGTCATGACATTAGTGACAAATGGCAAGTGGGCGGTAGTGTGGCCTATACTCGTGGTCAGTATGACAAAGATGGCGATTGGCTGGAGCTCGATGCAGTACGTCTAACACCATTAAAAGGTACGGCATTTGCTCAGTATAACTTTGATGAAGGCAGCAACATACGTCTGCAAGCATTGGCAATCGGCGGTGATGATAAAGCCTTTAAAGACCAACAACGAGACCCTGATTCTAGTGCATTGCCAGTTACGGGTTATATGACCCTTGATGTATTAGGTCAAGTAAAAATGCCAGTTGGCCGAGTAGATTATGGCGTTTATAATTTGCTTAATAAAGACTATCTAACGGTCTATCATCAAACTACGTATGGCGATCTGAACCGTTTACCTGCATCAGGCACGACTTATGGCCTAAGCTATACCGTCGATTACTAAAAAGCGCCACGTATTAAAAAACCCTTCAGGCTATGAAAAGTTAGCGTGAAGGGTTTTTTATGTCTTTATTTTAGATAACTTCTTTCGGTTAAATACCAATTATTATTCGCTGCACTGTTTGTAATATTTCTAAATTTGCATAAAAAAAGGCTTGCCGCATCGCTGCGAACAAGCCTAATTTAATATGTGGTGGGCCCAGTAGGACTTGAACCTACGACCAAAGGATTATGAGTCCTCTTTTTTACAACAACAATACACAATACTTATCAATAAGTAGCCGTGTATTTTACATTAAAGCCTTTACTCATAAGGTCTTAGGATAAAAACAAAACATAGCTATCAACAAAGAGTCATATCTAACAATATATACAGAGTATCAAAATAGTATCAAATTAATAGTATTGATACTCTCTAAAAGTCTAAATAGTTATGGCTGCTATCTACTGATACTTAACAGTAAGGGACAAGTATTCAGTTCAAGGTATCAAAAAAGCTAGCTGCTAGCTGGCTTTATTTATATGTGGTTGAAATAAAGATATTTTAGGGTGTGTTGACATATAGAGAATAATTGATAATCATATTGTTATGACAAGATTAACACTAAGTGATGCCCAGTGGGCAAAGATAGAACCGTATTGTGCAGGTAAAGAGACCGATGTTGGTAGAACAGCCGTAAATAATCGACTATTTATCGAAGCTGTTCTATGGATTGTCCGAACAGGTAGTCCGTGGCGAGATTTACCCCCTGAATTTGGTAACTGGAACAGTGTTTATAAGCGCTACCGTCGATGGGTAAAAAGCGATAGATTCAGCAAGCTATTTAATGCTCTGAATGACTCAGATTTAGAGTATGCCAAGATTGATGGCACTATTGTTAAGGTACATCGTCATGGACAAGGCGCAAAAGGGGGGCTTGTCATCAGGAAATTGACAAATCAAGAGGCGGTATGACCACTAAAATCATGGCAATGGTTGATGCATGAGGCAACCTTGTTGATTTTACTTTATTGAAAGGACAACAGCATGACATGGCTGGCGTTAACCCTTTAATGAAAGACAAAGAGTTTGATGCATTGCTTGCTGATAGAGCCTTTGACACGGATTGGCTACTGCTAGACTGAAAAGAGCGTGGTAGCAAAGCGGTCATACCCCCTAAACGCTCTCGTTTAAAGCAACGAGCGTTTAAAGCAACGAGATTTCGATAAAGAAATGTACAAGTGGCGTCATTTAATCGAGAACTTCTTCTGTAAGCTGAAAGATTTCAAGAAAATGGCCATGCGTGCTGAAAAAACGGATGAGTCGTTTGCTGCTAATATCTATTTAGCAGCGACGATTATCCATTTACGGTAATTGTCAACACACCCTAGTTAAATCTACAATTTAGAATTAATACCTTTAAAGTATCCAATTAAGAGATATTTGATATTGGAAAACGTTTCTAAACTCATTTATAAAGTAATTAGCTAAACGGAATAGTTCAATAAATATTGTCAATATAGCAAGGAGATGCTAAATGAATAAGATGATTTTTAAAACGCACACGCAGTCTGAGGATGTTTTTTTAAAAGAATGCTGGTATGTTGCTGCGCTTTCAACCGAGGTTGATGCATTTAATCTATTTAAGCGCAAAATTATGAATATCAACATGGTAATTTATCGCACTCAAGATGGTACGCCTGTTGCGCTACATGATCGTTGTCCTCATCGTTTCGCACCTTTAAGTTTAGGGAGAAGAGAAGGCGACCAATTGGTTTGCCCATATCATGCTTTAAAATTTGATTGCACTGGTCAATGTGTACATAATCCTCACGGGAAAGGTCACATTCCAACTGCGGCGAAAATACAATCTTTTTCTTTGATAGAACGTTATGGTTTTATTTGGATTTGGATGGGTAACGCAGAAAACGCCGATGAAAATTTAATCCCAGATTACAGCGAACTATTGTCAGGACATCCAAATTCGGTTGGTCATACCTATATGCATGTAAAATGCAATTTTGAGCTCATAACCGATAATGTAATGGATTTAAGTCATATCGATCATGTACATGGTGAAATTATTACAACGCGTGGCAAGCTGTCACCAATTATTCCACAGGTTACAGAAACATATAATAGTATTTCTGCACGTTGGGAATGGGAACAACAACCTGCAATGATGATTTTTGCACCATTGTTACCAGATCCACAAGCCTCAGCTCAGCAATATTTTAACATTACATGGACGGCACCTTCGCATATTCAACTTACTGTTGCTGCTGTACAAAACGGAGAATTTGGCGTAGATGATTTAAATCAATATGATTTACATACTACCACCCCTGAAACTGATACCACAACACACTATTTCTTTGCGACACGTCGTAATCATATCGAAGAAGATGCAAGTTTTAATATGATGAAAATTCAGAATATGCATCGTGCATTTGAAGATGAAGACGTACCGTTACTTGAAGCCGTACAGACAGAGATGGAAACTACCGATTTCTTCTCTTTAGACCCAGTATTAATGTCAAATGATATTGCACCTGTACGTGTACGTAAGAAACTTTTAGAGCTGATTAGCCAAGAGACACAGCAAAATCAAGCTTAAATATTATCAATACATCGTGAAGTACTTGTTGAGAAGTACTTCACGTTCATTCCACTAAAAGGAGGTGGTGGTTATGACAGTAGGAAAATTAAAGCTCAGAGTGACAGATATCCAATGTGAAGCCAAAGGTATCCTGCTCTTGGAGCTTAGAGATGAAAAGAAACAAGCACTTCCATCATTTACACCAGGATCGCATATAGAAATTTATCTTGCGAATGGACTGACGAGACATTACTCATTGTTAAATTCATCTGTAGAGAGTGATCGTTATGTATTTTCTGTGAGTTTGGATCCAAATAGCCAGGGTGGTTCAGCTTTTATTCATCAAAAGATAAAGCTCGGTGATATGCTGAGCGTAAGCACACCACGTAATCATTTTGAGTTGGTTGATGCTGAACAATATTGTTTTATTGCAGGAGGGATTGGGATTACTCCAATTCTTTCGATGATTCATTGGTGTATTGCACATCAAAAAAAATGGACATTATATTATTCTGTACGAAATCGACAACGTGCTGCATTTTATGAAAGTCTATGTGCGCTTAATCAGGAAAAAAATATTCATTTCCATTTCAATGATGAACAAGCAGATTTGTTGAATTTACAAAAAATTGTACAAGATAATGCTGAAAATACCCATATCTATTGCTGTGGTCCAAATCCACTAATGCTGGCACTCAAAGAGGCTTCAGCTGATATTGCAGAAAGAGTACATTTTGAATGGTTTAATGCGCCGAAACTGAATACGTCAGAGAATAAGACAGAACTGGCTATATTAGACTTTACCGTAAAATTAGCAAAATCAGGACGCGACATTCTTGTAAAACCTGAGCAGTCAATCTTGGAAGCAATCGAAGCGCAGGGCGTAGAGGTGCCATTTTCTTGCCGTGCGGGTATTTGTGGCGCATGTGAATGCAGAGTACTTCGTGGTGAACCTGAGCACTTAGATATGGTTTTAAGTGATACTGAGAAACAAGGCAACCAACGGATGATGATTTGTGTTTCTAGATCACGTTCTCCTGTTCTGGAATTAGACCTTTAAACTAATTGATTTTATACAGTACAATGTGCATTAAATCAATAAGGATATTCATCATGAAAAAAATATCAATCATTCGAAAGAAAATACAGGGTTAAGGTTTGCTATAAACTTGAAGAATGAGAATCATAGGCTGACTTTTAGAATTCATCTGCCAATGCGATTCGTGCCATTTTTTCCTGTTCTAAATTCTATAAATTTAGGCGTAGTTTGGCACTTTTTACCGTATTTTTAAATTAGGGACACGGCCTAATAAAGATATATCGAATCATAATTTTAAACCCTGTAGAAGATATGGATTGAATGTGAATAACCTCATTGATGTGCGCATAAAGCAAATGCGCTATGAATCTGACAATATCCTAAGTATTCAACTTGTTCCAATTCATACCAAGTTATTACCTCATTTTAATAGTGGTGCGCACATAGACTTCCATTTTCCTCATGGCAAAGTACGTCAATATTCACTCATCAGTCCACTACAAGACCGTAGATATTACGAAATAGGTGTTTTAAAAGAGCCGCAATCACTAGGTGGATCTCGTTATATTCACGAGCAACTTAGAGTGGGCGACCTTATTAAAATAAGTGAACCACGTAATCTATTTGAACTCGATGATACTGACCAAAAAGTTCTGTTGATTGCAGGTGGAATCGGCATTACACCTATTTTGAGTATGTGGTCGAGCCTTGCTATCGATCAACGTAAATGTGATTTACATTACTGTATACGTCAGCCGAATATCCCATTTATTGACCGTATTGATGAATTTCATATCATGAACCGTAATAGCCATTATGTGACCTATATTGGTAATCAACAAACTAACGGCTTTGATATCGCAGCAGTTTTACAGCAAGAAAAAGTCAATACACACATTTATGTTTGTGGCTCTGGACATTTTATTCAGTATGTCGAAGCGCAGGCATTAGCTATGCAATGGACAAAAGAATTTATTCATAAAGAATGTTTTAAAAATCCTATGACTGAGTTGCTGTTAGCATCTGATCAAGAGCATAGCTTAGAAATTGCATCTACAGGTCAAAAAATTTCATTATTACAAACGGATAATATTGCCGAGGTTTTAAATAAGGCAGGTTATGTAGTACCAATGTCATGTGAACAGGGTATTTGTGGCACATGTACGCTGCGTTATACCGGAGGTGAGTTACATCATCAGGATATGATTTTAAATGAAACAGACCATTTGACTATGTTTACACCCTGCTGTTCAAAAATAAAATCACAGCACCTTATTATTGATCTTTAAGAGGACAGCCGCACAATATGGATATTCGCCAAATGAAATATTTCATTGCTGTAGCTGATGAGATGAGTTTCACAAAAGCGGCTGAAAAATTATTTATTGCTCAGCCACCATTAAGTCGTGCTATACAAAATTTGGAAGAAGAGTTAGAAGTGTCGTTATTGGTACGTAATACTCGATCCATAGAATTGACAGAGGCAGGTAAATACTTCTATGAAAATTCTAAAAAAATTGTGCAGAGTGAAATGCATCTTAAGAAGATGACTCAGCAAATTGGCGGAGCCAATAATACACTGCGTATTGGATTTATTGGTTCTGCCATGTATAGCGAACTGGCAGAATGCATCAAATATTACCGATTAAAGTATCCTGATATTTCCATTCATGTCGAAGCCATGAATACTCTTCAACAGATTGAAGAATTAAAAAACGGCAAGATTGACATAGGAGTTGGTGGGCTTAAAATTATAGATCACGAGATTGAGCGTATTATTCTGAAAGAAGAAAAACTTTATGTTGCTTTATACAAAGAGCATCCACTGTTACAGCTAAAAGTTAACCAGTCTCTGTCTTTAGAAGATATCGTTAATGAACCGATGATTTTATTTCCTGATACTCCACAACCAAATTTCCTATTAATTATTCTTGAAATTTTCGAAGTCAAAATGATGTCACCCTCAAATTTATTTGAGCCTGTACGTGATATTCAATCTGCTTTGGGATTAGTGTTGGCTGGATTTGGAATTACAATAGTGAATGAGGGGGTGGTTAATCTTTATAGTAAAGATCTGGTATTTCTTCCTCTAAGTGAAGAGTTTGCTTTTAGCCCAATTATTCTCAGATACCGAAAAAAAGAAAACTATACCGTCGTTGATAATTTCGTTAATGTAGCTAAAAAAATATTTAATCATAAGTTAAAGTCTACTTAATCGTATCGACTTATTGATGAAAAGAATATGTATCAAAGGTAGAGGACGTTCAAAACTCTGTGTCAGCTAAATTAAAGATTCATAACGCTATAGTCAGTTCAAAATAAAATTGTTATGGTTAGGACAAACATCATAGAACAATTTGGATAAGTCGTTTTCCATCCAGCCTTGGCGTAGAAACTTCACCTGAGCCCATTTCTTTTCGATAGTTTAGATCAGGGCTGTACGGTGGCAGCCATAAAATACGATGACCATGTCTATTCAGTAGCTTTTGAATACGCTTGCTCTTATGAAATCTGGCATTATCCATCACAATCACGCATTTTGTTTTAAGACTTGGGATTAGCTTGTGTTTGCACCAGTGATAGAAGACGATGCTGTTGATGTTTGTCTCAAAGTAATCTAGGGCAAACAGCATCTTTTCATATAGAGCACCGATAACGTTGGTTCGCTTTTTACCTTGCCAGTTGTAGCTATCGATACAAGGCTTACCAATCGGTGCATAACCATGAGAGCGAATGGTTTGACTCTCAAAGCCGCGCGCGTATATATAAACGATAGGATAGCCTTGCTGCCTAAAGCTATTAAGCTTACTGTGGTATATCGCTCTTTTGATCGGACAGGCTTTTAGATGTTCTAAAGTCTTTTTTTTGACTGATGCCTAGGCACTTTAGGGCATGATGAATGCCTGTTTTACTACAGTTCAAACGACGTGCTCGCTCATACTGGTAATCATCAGGATGTTCTTTGACATCATTAAGTAGCACATCATCTGGTATTTTATAGGGCTTGGTTTGCCTGGTTGTTTTGCTATGAACACGCCGCTTCCAGTTTTGTATGGTGGTTGGGCTGAGGTTATAAAACTCAGCTGCCTCGGCAAGGGTCATACCCTCGTCTAAGCTTTTTAGTACTTGTTTGCGATAATCTAGCGAGTAAGTCAGTGGGATTGACTATAGTTTTAGTTACTTTGCATATAACAATCACCGCTAATTGAGCTTGCGTAGTCGATAGTCAAGTTTTGCGCGGCTGATATTTAAGAGTCGTGCAGCCTTTGATACATTACCATCACACTGACTTAAAGCGACACGAATAAGCTTGTCGTTAAACACTTCTAAATCAAAGCCACCATGGAATAAGGTGGCAAGTGCGGTATTACTATGGTCGTCAATGCTAGAATGCTGTAAACCACCACTTTCAGCCGATATTCGAAGCTTATTATCATTCATATTATTATCTTCGATATTGGATAAAAGTAAATCACTAGCATCAATCCACTTGTGGTTATCATTGAGTATGACCGCTCGCTCGGTGACGTTTTGTAGCTCTCGTATATTGCCTGGCCAATTATATAAACTCAGATATTCTCGCGCTTGATCTGTAAAACCTTGAATATTTTTTTGATACATATCCGCATATTTATGTAAGAAAAACTTGGCTAGTAGAAGTATGTCCTGCTTACGCTCTCGTAAAGGAGGTAGGTAGATAGGAAAAGTGTTTAATCGATAATATAAATCTTGACGAAACTTTCCTTGAGCTACGGCCTGTTTTAGATTCTCATTGGTGGCTACCACCACTCGAATATCAACAGCTATATCAATGTAGCTGCCGACATGGTTGAGTATACCTTCTTGTAATACGCGCAGTAGAGCTGCTTGCGCCCGCGATGATAACTCAAAAACCTCATCCAAAAAGAGTGTCCCTAAATGTGCCGCTTCAATTTTGCCTTTTCGAGATTGCGTAGCGCCAGTAAAAGCGCCTTTTTCAACACCAAACAGCTCAGACTCAATAAGATCGGTAGGGATGCTGGCACAGTTTATAGCGATGAAAGGGTTGCTTCTGCGATCACTAGCATCGTGGAGCGCTTGAGCAAACACCTCTTTACCAACCCCAGTTTCTCCTTGCAATAAAACAGTCGCTTTGGTTTTTGCGACCTTTTTCATCAGCGCTGTTGCCTTTTTAAAAGAAGGCGATTCACCAATAGCAGAAAAAAATCCTTCAGGGTTGATACGTAAATCAGGGTTTTGTCTTTTTATCTCATCAAAATTACTGCGCCGCTCAAACAGTTCAGTATTTAAGCGCTCAGTGTTGAAAAACCTTTCAAGATCCGTTTCTTCCTCCCAGTCCTCTAATGGTCGCCCTTCAATACGACAATGATCAAAACCCATTGCCGCGCATTGTACTTCTTTAAAAGCAATCTGACGGCCAAAGAAGGAGCTGGTATAGCCGCTGGCGTAACCCAGTGAGCTAAAACATATCGGCTTATCTGAAACCCCATGGAACTTTTTATGATAAGCGGCTTCAAAAGAGTTATACCAATCAAAGCTTGCAAAGAATCTACCGTTGTCGAAGTCGACACTCATTTTATCAGGAACGACCTTCACCATACCGCGTATGGCATGCAGCTGTGGACCAGATAAAAACACCTCTTTCCAACTGCCTTCTGGCCGTAATTTCTTACTAATCTCAGCGTCTTGTTCCCCAGCAAAATGACCGTAACGAAAAAAAAGCCGCTGCATAATATCGCTACCCAAAGTCGACTCGACATCCTCTCGTAGACGCCATAGGGCATGAGCATGGCTTAATATCATGCGTTGACCGCCGAACCATATTTTCCCTGAATGCAAATCAAACTCAAGATGTGTCAATAAATCTTCGATTCTCTTTGAGAATTCAGTTTTCTCTTTATTATTTTTTTTATTAAGTTTGATTGGCTCAGGTATAGCCTTGCCATCGAGAAATTTAGATGGATGAGGGACTGCATTTACTTCAGGAGTATCATCTTTATAAGAGGTTTGTTTTGACATAGCAGGTGCGTTCCTTGTAAGGAGCTGAGTAACATCTATCCTTAGATGGTTAAGCCAATCATCATTACACATCCATCTAAATCATGCAATTTTATCATGCTAAATACATGGCCTATCAAGCTATATCAAACTATGAGCAGCGATTCTAAATTTAATAATTTAAGTATTTCATGAAATTTTGAAAAATGAATGACTCAAATCATGAAATAAAACTATTGAGCTTAGATGGTTAATGCGTAGTGTTATTTAATAATTTTATTAAAATCAAAAACTTAAGTCAATAATTATAAAGTTGGCATACAACTTGTAAGGTAGTAAATACCGGATAAGGACTGTCTATATTCATACCATTTAAGAAAAGGAGTTGAGAATGAATTCACCTAATACCTCATCAAATTATCATCAAGAGTCTAATCTTTCTTTTAATGACTTGCCCAAATATGTACGAGTAAGAAGTGAGCCAGATGCTAAATTCGTAATGTTTGACTTTGCTATCGGCGACTCTAGTCTATTTGTCGAATTAGTCTTACCTCCTAAAAGCTTTGAAGATTTCTGTATTAATAACAAAGTTATTCCAATGACTGCAGAACAGATGGTCTTCAATGATGAGGAGGAAGATAAGTGGCGTTATGGCACAGAGGCTACTTTGATTAGTAATAATCGATCTGAAAGTAGTCACTAAACCTTTTACCATTTTCAAGAATTATTACATTCAAAAAGGAGCAGTAATCATGTCTTTAGAAATTAAAACCTCGAACCTTGAGCCTATCCGTCATACCTATGCGAACATCGCTCGGCGTTTTGGTGACAAACCTGCAACTCGTTATCAAGAGGCAACTTATGATGCGCAGGGCACGGCTAACTCTCATTATCGTCCACTATGGAATCCTGACAAAACATTGAACGATGAAAACTACACGATTATTCAGATGGAAGATTGGTACGACCTGAAAGATCCTCGTCAGTTTTATTATGGAGCTTATGTGCAAAATCGTGCACGACTGCAAGATACCGCTGAAGGTAGTTATAAGTTTTTTGAAAAGCGTGATTTAGTTGAAAACCTTGGCGAAGATGTAATAGACGCAGTTACATTTGGACTATTACCGTTACGTCATGTTGAACAGACTGCTAACTTAAATTATATGTATGGTGCTGCTTATGGTTATGGCACAGCAATTACCCAAGCGTGTTTGTATGCTGGCATGGACAGACTGGGCATGGCGCAATATCTATCGCGGATAGGTTTATTAATAGATGGCAACTCTAGTGATTCATTGACTCAAGCCAAAAACTATTGGATGGATGATGAAGCATGGCAAGGTATTCGTGCATTGTGTGAACATACCTTAATTATAAAAGATTGGTTTGAGTTATTCATTGCACAATCTTTAGTTATGGATACTTTTATTCATGTGGTTCACTACCAACATTTAGATGAGTGGTTAGTCGAAAACAATGGTCGTGATGTCGCTATGTTAACTGAGTTTATGCAGGATTGCTTTAAAGATCTTACTGGCTGGAGTAACAGCACTATTAAGATAGTAGTTGCCGAAAGTGATGATAACAAACAGAACTGTCAGCGATGGTTAGATAAGTGGCAAGAAAAAGTAGTCACCGCCTATCGTCCCTTAATTGAGAAAATGTTTAGTGAAGAGCAAGTATTAATCGCACTAGATGATATTCAAACTCAGTTAGCAAAACGTTGTAAAACAGTAGGGTTAAGTGTTCAAATTGCTGCTTAATTGCTTTTAACCGTATTTAAATTGCTCATTAATATTTATTAATTTTCTAAGGGGAAGCTTATGTCAAAAGTATACTTGGCGTTACAAGACAACGATATGTCACATTATATTGTTCAGGCAGTAGAAGAAGATAATCCAGAAGTAACGGTGATTTATCAGCCAGCTATGATTCGAATGGAATGTGAAGGCAAGCTTGTCGTCAATCGTGCCACGGTCGAAGAAAAAATCGGTCGCGAATGGGAAATCCAAGAGTTGCAATTAAGTCTAGTCACTTTGGGTGGTAACGTTGAGGAAGAGGAGGACTCACTGACCTTAAGTTGGAATCAGTAATTATTCAAACTTATTAAATTAATAATTTAGCATTTGCTAAGGAGCACAGCATGGCTACTACTAAAACAGCTAAGAAACTCAATTTAAAAGAGAAGTATCGTCTCTTGACGCGTGATCTTGATTGGGACTTTTCTTATGAAGATAAAAAAGAAGCCTTTCCTCATGAAGAGTTTGAAGGTATTAAAATCACTGACTGGTCAAAATGGGAAGATCCTTTCCGTCTGACGATGGATACTTATTGGAAGTATCAGGCCGAAAAAGAGAAAAAGCTTTATGCTATTTTTGATGCATTTTCTCAGAATAATGGTCAAATGAACGTCTCAGACCCACGCTACCTTAATGCTATCAAGCTTTTTTTGACAGCAGTTACTCCTTTAGAGTATCAGGCCTATCAAGGCTACGCTAACGTAGGTCGTCAGTTCAGTGGTATTGGTGCACGCATTGCTTGTCAAATGCAGTCTATCGATGAGCTACGTCATGTTCAAACCCAAGTTCATGCAATGAGTCACTTTAATAAGTATTTCAATGGTTTTCAAGATTGGAGCCATATGCATGACCGCGTTTGGTACTTATCTGTTCCTAAATCTTTCTTTGAAGATGCGCGTTCAGCAGGACCATTTGAGTTTTTATTGGCAATATCATTCTCGTTCGAATATGTCTTAACCAATCTGTTGTTTGTACCTTTCATGTCTGGTGCAGCTCACAATGGTGATATGGCTACCGTCACTTTTGGCTTTAGTGCCCAATCGGATGAAGCACGTCATATGACATTAGGGCTTGAGATTATCAAGTTCTTGCTAGAACAGCACGAAGATAACCTGCCAATTGTACAAAAATGGATTGATAAGTGGTTTTGGCGTGGCACCCGTCTACTGTCTATCGTGGGCATGATGATGGATTATATGTTGCCAAATAAAGTTATGTCATGGAAAGAAGCATGGGAAGTCTACTTTGAAGATGCAGGTGGAGCGTTATTCGACGATTTAGCTCGCTATGGTATCGAAAAACCAAAATATAGTGAAGTGATTGAAAAAGAGAAAGAACATATATCGCATCAAGCGTGGTGGATCTTCTATAACTTCGGTCATGTTGCTGGCTTTCACACTTGGATTCCATCAGATGAAGAGATGGATTGGTTAAGCGAAAAGTATCCTGAGACCTTCGATAAATACTATCGTCCACGTTGGGAGTTGGCAAAGAAAATGGAAGCAGAAGGCAAGCGTTTTTATAGCTCAGGCCTGCCTATGTTGTGCCAAGTCTGTCAGGTACCCATGACCTTTACGGAAATGGACGGTGATCCTGGTACATTTAGCTATCGCACGACAGTTTATAACGATGAGCGCTACCACATGTGTTCAAATGGTTGCCATGATATCTTCGTTGATGAGCCTGAAAAGTACGTGCAAGCGTGGTTACCAGTACAGCAAATATTGCAAGGTAACTGTGGTGGCCCTGAGCTTGAGAAGATTCTTAGTGAGTATTATCGCTTCAATGTGGGTGTCGATAATATGGACTTCAAAGGTTCTGTGGATGAGCAAAACTGGAACAAATGGAAAGGCACCGCTTAATTTATTGGTTGATTAGAGCTTAGTAGCGCGGCTAAACAAAGTCAGCGCTACTGAACCAAAATACACAAATAAGCTCTCAACAATAGAATGTTAAATAGTTAGTAAGCAAGTAATTAATTAGCAAATATATTAATAAGGAAATTATTATGGCAGTTACAGCGATTCGCCCAGATTACACGGGCAAGGTTATGGACAAACAAGAAAACTATGGCGACAACATTTTAGTCTTTATTGGTTGGGATGAGCATTTACTGTTTTGTTCAGCTAAAGCCTTCCCATTACCTCCCACAATGACTTTTGCAGATTTTAAGGCTGGAGTATTATCTGAAGGTTTTAATCAGCATCCAGATTTTGAAAATATCAAATGGGATGAGGTTGAGTGGAATCTTAATGGAGAATCAATAACGCCAACAGATGACAAAACGCTTGAAGCATTAGGGTTTGATCACAAGTCATTATTACGATTTAAAACACCTGGCTTAAATGGTTGGAAAGGAACAGGGGTATAAAATCCACCATTATTTGAAGCGCAGATTCATCTAAGTAATAAATAATTACAGATATTGCGAGGGAGAGCGATATGTCTTATGAAGTCACTATTGAGCCGACCGGTGATGTTATTGAAGTAGAAGATGGTCAAACGATACTGCAAGCTGCCTTAAGGCAAGGGGTTTGGTTACCTTTTGCTTGCGGTCATGGTACTTGCGGTACTTGTAAGGTTCAAGTTTTGGAGGGGTTTGCGGATCTTGGTGAGGCTTCTACTTTTGCACTGATGGAGGTTGAGCGCGATGAAGGCAAAGTACTCGCTTGTTGTTGTTATCCTGAGTCCGATTTGGTCATCGAAGCCGATATAGATGTTGATCCTGACTTTTTGGGCTATCCGGTAGAAGATTATACAGCGACAGTTGAGTCAGTGACGCCTTTATCGCCTACTATTTTAGGAATTCGCTTGCAGTTAGATCGCGATATGCAATTCCAAGCCGGCCAATATATCAACTTAGATATCCCTGATGTTGGGACGCGAGCCTTTTCTATTGCCAATCCGCCGTCGCAGTCTAATATCGTTGAACTGCATGTGCGCTTAGTCAATGAAGGTAAAGGCACTTCTTGGCTCCATAATGAGTTAGCAGTTGGTGATAGCATCGAGCTGTCAGGTCCTTATGGTCAGTTTTTTGTGCGCAGTAGCGATAGTCAAGATATGATCTTTGTGGCAGGCGGGTCAGGTTTATCAAGTCCTGAGTCGATGATTCTGGACTTATTAGAGCAAGGGGAAACTCGTCAGCTCTATCTGTTTCAAGGGGCTAGAAATATTCCTGAGCTATATCATAGAGATAAGTTTGAGCAGCTAGCAACAGAGCATGACAACTTTCATTACATTCCTGCTTTAAGTGATGAAGATACGTTAGGGGAGTGGTCAGGCTTCAAAGGTTATGTGAATGATGCGGTCAAGCACCATTTTAATGGGAAATGCTCAGGTCATAAAGCGTATATGTGTGGTCCGCCGCCTATGATTGATGCGACTATTACAACTTTGATGCAAGCCCGTCTATTTGAGCGCGATATTCATATGGAGCGTTTCTTAACTGCGGCTGATGGTACGGACGAGTCAAGTCGTTCTGCTTTATTTAAGCGTATTTAGTAGTCATAAGTTTGTCATATTTTTCTCACTATATGCTTACATAAAAACCCCGCCATCTGAACTGCCCCATAAGTTGGACACAACTTATGGGGTATTTTTATGCGTTACAATCTAGACTTTAAGATCAAAGTCATCGCATAAGGACATGCCGGAATCGCAACAGTAAAGAAGTTTGGACTTGATAAAAAAATAGTGTCTAAGTGGACTTATCAATACCAAAGCGGCGGTATAGATGCTATCAAGCCAAAGGCGAGTAAAACTAAATACAGTAGCGACTTTAAACACCAAGTGATAACCGTCATGTTAGAACAAGGCTTAAGTCAATCTGAGACGGCATTAAAGTTCAACATCAGCTCACCCGCTCTTATCAGCCTTTGGCATAAAGCGTATCGACAGTATGGTATGTCTGGACTCACTCCCAAACGACAAGGTAGAGGCGCCATGACCAAGCCAGATATCACAAGAAAACCAGATGACGACAAGACAACAGCAGAGATTAAGCGTGAACTGGCATACCTGCGCACGGAGAACGCTTACCTAAAAAAGCTCGATGCCTTGCTCAGGGAGAGGGAACAAACTGCGACAAAACAAGGCTCATCGAAGGATTAAGAGATCAATATCTTTTATCTGACTTATTAAAGACAGCACGTATACCAAGGAGTAGCTTCTACTACCATAGAACAACGCTAAGTCATAAAGACAAATACGCTCATATAAAGCAGCGTATTGCCGATTTGTATCACAAGCACAAGGGCAGGTATGGCTATCGCAGAATCACTGTCGCATTAAAACAGTCAGGTGTTCATCATAACCATGAGCTTATTGCCAAGCTCATGAAACAGTTGAAACTCAGTGCGAAGATAAGAAGACAAAAGTACCGATCATATAAAGGTCAACTGGGTAAAATAGCAAAGAATCATTATTACAACAATGAGCGTATTCAATTGAAACTAAAAGGACTGAGTCCTGTGCAGTACAGAACTCAGTCCTTGGGGTAAACTAAACCGTCCAAGTTTTGGGGGGCAGTTCATATTTATGTCGGGGTTTTTTAGCTATTGTTTAAAGCGAATCATTTTAATCGGTTTAAGCATTATGTTTATTTAAATAAAATGCTTATTTAGGCAAAGTGTTTACGAATAGTTTGATTGAATACTTGTGGTTGCTCAATATTTGAAATGTGTGACGCGTCAATAGTCGCGAGTGTGGCATTTGGGATATGATCGACCATATATTGACTATCGGCCACCGTCGTCACTGGGTCTTCAGTACCTGCCACCACCGTAATCGCGACATCGATATCTTTTAACTGCTCGCGAGTATCAGCGACAGCCAGCGCTTCACAACAGCTGGCATAACCTTTGCTACTGCTAGCGGCAAGAGTGTCAGACAAGGCGTTGACGATATCAGGATGGTTACTGATAAAGCCCTCAGTAAACCAGCGCGATGCGGCTGTAGCGGCAATAGTGCTCAAACCTTCTGTTCGGACGAGCTGGGCACGGTCTTGCCAAGCTGCTTCCGTACCAATCTTCGCTGCTGTATTACACAACATTAAATGATGAAAGCGATTAGGGTAGTTAATAGCCAGCCATTGGCCTGTCATACCACCCATTGAGATACCACAAAAGAACGCTTTATCAATATTCAAGTGATCGAGCAGATCAATGACGTCTTGTCCAAGCTGATCTAAGCTATAAGGGCCTTTGGGTGCAGAAGATTTTCCATGACCACGAGTGTCATAACAGATGATGAAATAATCGTTTTGCAAAGCATCAATTTGCGGCTGCCACATGTGGTAGTTGGTACCTAAAGAGTTGGAGAATATAAGCGCAGGGTTACGGCTATCACCAAAAGTGACATAGTTTAAGGTAATGTCTTTATTTTCAAGTACAGGCATAACGATCATCCTTATTTGTCATTTTGGGGTGATTATGATGGTAGTGGCGTATAGGTTTATGGTGGTTGGCCATTAATGCATTCAATGTTCAATTCGTTCAATAATCATGGCGATACCTTGTCCAACACCAATACACATCGAGCAGATGGCATAACGCTCATCCGTTTTCTCAAGTTGATTGAGTGCTGTCAAAATCAAACGTGCGCCTGATGCGCCAAGTGGGTGACCAAGCGCAATCGCACCACCATTCGGATTGACACGCTCGCTATCGTCAGCTAATCCCAAGTCACGCGTGCAGGCTAGGGATTGCGCTGCAAAGGCTTCGTTTAATTCAATGACATCCATCTCATCAAGTGACAGTCCAGTTTGCGCCAGTAGTTTTTTGATCGCAGGCGCTGGAGCAAAGCCCATAATACGTGGTTCGACACCTACCGTGGTGGAAGCCACAATACGCGCACGCGGCTTGAGATTAAATTCTTTAATGGCTTGCTCTGACGCTACTAAGAAGGCTGCTGCGCCATCATTAATGCCTGAGGCATTACCAGCAGTGACTGTGCCATTTTCTTTAACGACGGCACGAAGTTTGGTTAATTTCTCAAGCGTGGTGTCTGCACGAGGATGCTCATCCTTATCGACAATGATGGGCTCACCTTTGCGCTGCGGGATAATGACTGGGGTAATCTCGTCTTTGAAAAATCCTGATGCTTGTGCGGCATGGGTACGTTGTTGGCTGCGTAGTGCAAAGGCATCTTGGTCAGCACGATTGATGTTGAACTGCTCAGCGACATTTTCCGCCGTTTGCGGCATGGTCTCCGTGCCATATAACTCGTCGAGCTTTGGGTTGATAAAGCGCCAGCCCATGGTAGTATCTTTTAATTTTTGGTTACGACCAAATGCCTGATTTGACTTACCCATTACAAATGGCGCACGGCTCATGCTCTCAACGCCGCCTGCAATAATGAGACTGGCTTCTCCGGCTTTAATTGCCCGTGCGGCGATGGCTAACGCATCCATTGATGAGCCGCATAAGCGGTTGACCGTAGTAGCAGGCACTTGATAAGGAAGACCTGCGAGCAATGATGACATGCGCCCGACGTTACGGTTGTCCTCACCGCTTTGATTGGCGCAACCGTAAATAACATCATCTACTTGCACCCAATCGACATTGGTATTGCGTTCCATCAAGGCTTTAATAGGAATAGCGCCCAAATCATCGGTACGTACAGGGGCTAGACTACCACCGTAACGTCCAAAAGGCGTGCGAATGGCGTCAATAATATAAGCGTTGTTTAAATCAGTGGTCGAATCGATCATAGTGATTATCCTAAGTTTTAATTATGAGGCGTTTTTATTTAGTCTCGTTAATGAGTGTGGCACCCGTTACCGCTTGTAAGTCATTAAAGCTTAGGTTTTCGACCATTTCAGTCACTACCAGCCCTTTAATCGAAACGTCTATAACACACAGGTCGGTGAAAATTCGATCGACGCAGTTTTTGCCAGTTACAGGATAGGTAAGCTCGCTGACGATCTTGGGCTCACCAGTCTTGGTCGTATGATTGGTCATCACAAAGACTTTTTTGGCACCGATGGCTAAGTCCATAGCACCGCCAACTGCAGGTATTGCACCTTCTTCACCAGTGCTCCAGTTGGCCAAATCACCATTGGCCGCCACTTGAAACGCACCCAATACGCAAATATCAATATGACCGCCGCGCATCATGGCAAACGAGTCACCATGGTGAAAGAAGCTACCGCCATCTAACATGGTGACGTATTCCTTGCCAGCATTGATCAGCTCTGGATCTTCTTCGCCTTTGGCAGGGGGCGGGCCAAAAGCCAACAAGCCGTTTTCTGAATGTAAAAATACGTCTTTGTCATCAGGCAAGTACTTAGCGATTTTGGTGGGTAGACCAATGCCCAAATTGACATAGGCACCATCTGGAATATCTCGGGCAGCACGCTCAGCGATTTGATCCCGTGTGAGTAATGTATGGCTCATGATGACGCTCCTTATGATTGACCGTATTAAGCGCTGGCTGCGGTAGTAGAATGAGTAGGCTCGATTTGCACCACATGCTGCACAAAGATACCTGGCGTGATGATGTGTTCAGGATCAAGCTCACCCAGATCGACGCTTCTAGAAACTTGAGCGATCGTCACGTCAGCTGCCATGGCCATGATGGGACCAAAGTTACGTGCTGATTTTCGATAGACTAAATTACCCCAGCGATCGCCCTGATCCGCTTTGATTAAGGCAAAATCTGCTTTGATTGGATATTCAAGCACATAGTCTTTGCCATCGATATGGCGCGTCTCTTTACCTTCAGCAAGCAAAGTACCAAAACCCGTTGGCGTATATACCGCACCAAGTCCCATGCCAGCAGCTTGAATACGGCAGGCCAGATTGCCTTGTGGTACCAGCTCAAGCTCGATTTTTCCCGCATGATATAGCTCGTCAAATACCCAAGAGTCTGACTGACGTGGGAACGAGCAAATGATCTTACGCACTGCCCCTGTTTTTAATAGTTTGGCAAGACCATGATCACCATTGCCTGCATTATTGCTAATAATCACTAGGTCTTTGATATCCAAATCAATGAGCGCATCAATCAGTTCGGCAGGTTGTCCTGCCGTACCAAAACCACCAATCATAATCGTGGCGCCGTCTTTGATTTGACTGAGCACATTCGTGATGCTTTTCTCCGCTTTGTTAATCATAGTTTGACCCCATTTTAGATCTTGTGGAAATCTTTAGAATACTTTGGTTAGCGACGCTCTGATCACCTCTCCCTCAAAAGTATTTTTATTTGAATACTCTTTATACACGGCGACATCCCCACCTAGTAGGTTAGGCGGTGAAAAATAACCCATAGATAAGCCTAAAGCGTTTCTTTCCTCGTCGCCGTCACCGGTCTCAAAAGTGTTATAACCAACCAGGCCAACATCTAGCAAGCCGTAACTTTTGCTCAAACCCCATTCAATGATTAGCTCATCATCTAGGTCGTCACCATTAGGCATCTCATAACGACTTAAGGCACTGAGATTTAAGTCACCTTGTTGGTTGAGCTTAACGTTACCACCAAGGGTAAGCATGACGGAATCATAACCTTTGCCAGGGCTTGCAAATCGATTGCTATCATAGTCGCCAGTTTCTGCCCAATAACCGATACCACTGACTGCATCCCATCTATCGCCATGCCAGCCTAATACACCGCCCACATATAAATCACCTAAGCCTGTACGTTCATCGACATCCTGACCACCGACTCTTAGATCTGTTTTTATAAGCGGTACAATGGCCTCTAATGTCAAATCGCCACCTAGTACCTTTTGCGGTGTGACCCATATCGCTCGATTGGCAAGTGCGGTAACATTAACCTCGCTGTCATCTGGTAACGCCTCATTTTCATCAGCGCTATAATTTATGAGATAGCCTCTGTAATACACTCCAGGTGGTGGTACTACACTTGCTTTTATTCCTTCAATGCCTGGGACGTAGTGGGAGTCAGAAGCATGGATGGTAAATGACAAGCTAGCAGCGATAGTAAGTAGGGTGATTTTCTTCATCGTATTTTTCATAGAACATCCTTGTCCATATTTTATTTTATGATTGTCCAAAACTTAATATTAGTGTTTATATTAGTCAACAAGTTCATGAATGGATTAGTGAGTTAAAAAAGATTAGATATTAGGTTGAAAATAATGAGTGCTTGCCGAAAGTTAAACTTGATATAGTCAGTCCAAAATAGAAAAGGTACAATGCTTTTAAACCAAGCAAAGAGAAATATAAAAGATGACCTACTCAGCAGATTTTCGAGCACAAG
>NZ_JBNNFX010000024.1:0-34003 GCF_050267985.1 Psychrobacter sp. NPDC078929
TTACCATGGTCAACGTGTCCGATTGTACCGACGTTGACGTGTGGCTTGTTACGTTCAAACTTGGCCTTTGCCATGGGTATTTCCTCTTTTTTTGGTGAATGATCAATAAAAAGCTGTTTAATGGCTCATAATAGAATTAAATCATCATAAACCTAGCTATCAACCGCACGAACCACTGCTTAAACAATGCTCCGAACTAATTCTTGTATCCGTTATTATACGCTGACTTGTCTTAAATAGTCATACATCTCTCAATCGAAATCAACTTCTCTCTAACTAGTAGATATAAAGCTCGATTGATTATAACCTTTCTTATAACCGTATAATTATCTTGATATGCAAGGTCGCGATATTAGCTGACCGACATCATCAAACAATCCGTAAAATCCGTTAACATATGGAACAGCAATCCAATTCCAATGATATTAAGAGGCTTACGAAGAAAGAGTAAAGCAAAATACACTAGCATCGCATAATAAGTATGTAACGGATGAAAATTAATGCTACATCTATTTGCCTGAAATATTGGGTTTGCTACCAGATGATCTATATCAACCAGCATGGTCGCAAGCAAAATCAGATATGCTTTTTTCCACTCTTTTCTAAAAAACGCAATCGCGATAAAAAGAGGAAAACCAAAGTGCAAAAAATAATGTATTAATGTCTGCATACTGACCTATTAGTTTTAGTCTTCTCTATATAAGACCATCAAAACCAATATTTATTAATATACTGACAGCACTAAAAGGCAACACCTCAGTGTCACCTTTGAATCATTATCTACCGCACTACTGTTATATATTTCAATATTCTATAATTTCGATATCGACGCAAAGTCATATAAATAGCAAAACAAGCATAAAAGGTATAAACAATAAATGGAGCTCATATCGAGAATTGAACTCGAGACCTCTCCCTTACCAAGGGAGTGCTCTACCGCTGAGCTATATGAGCGTATGTTGTAACCTTTAAACTGCACTAAAAAAAATATCACGATGCAGCAATAATTACTGACTCTCGTGATGATTTATTGTTATGCTTTGCGATGGTGTATATATGGAGCGGGTGGCGGGAATCGAACCCGCGTCATTAGCTTGGAAGGCTAAGGTGTTACCATTATACCACACCCGCATTTACTCTTATTCAGGATAACTCTAATCGAGAGTTATGAGATATAGAGAGTATGCTTGGCGCTATGACAAACTTTAGAAAATATGGTGGTGGGGGAAGGATTCGAACCTTCGAAGCTTTCGCGACAGATTTACAGTCTGTTGGGTTTGACCGCTCCCCAACCCCACCTTAGGTTGCTTTGAACAAAAATGACTTACATTTAAGACAAATTCATAAAAAGCTACTTTAAGAGAGATGGTGCCGACTGCCGGGATCGAACTGGCGACCTACTGATTACAAGTCAGTTGCTCTACCAACTGAGCTAAGTCGGCTTGTTCTCTTAAAGTGGTGGCTATTCTATCAAATTTTTTGAGATGCGCAAGTACTTTTTCATCTTTTTTTAAATTAATTTGATATAAATATTTAAGTCACTGATTAAGCTAGTTTTTTTATAAATAAAAATATGGCGATAAATTGGATTTTTACTTGCAGCCCTTATTTTCATCATATTACTGGCTATTTAATTAGCGAATGCGCAAGCCATTACAGGCCATTTCGACCGCTTTTATTAATGCCAATGCTTTTTTATTGGTTTCATCCCATTCTTTTTTTGGCACAGAATCAGCGACGACCCCTGCTCCGGCTTGAATATGTATCTCCCCACGGCGCATCACCGCAGTACGGATAGCAATGGCCGTGTCCATATTACCATTCCAACCTAAATAACCAACTGAACCACCAAACACCGTTCGGCGCACTGGTTCTATCTCATCAATAATTTGCATAGCGCGGATTTTGGGTGTGCCCGATAGCGTACCAGCTGGGAAAGTGGCACAAAACACATCTAGTGCATCCTTATCAGCTCGTATCGTACCCTCAACATTAGATGCGATATGCATCACTTGTGAGTAGCGCTCTATAAACATCTTTTCTGTGACTTTAACACTGCCATATTCGCAAACGCGGCCAAGATCATTGCGACCCAAATCAATGAGCATCAAATGCTCCGCTGTTTCTTTCTCATCATTTAGCAGCTCTTGCTCAAGCGCGAGGTCTTCAGCCTTATCTCGGCCACGTTGCCGTGTCCCTGCTAGCGGCCTTACCGTCACCTTGCCATTTTCGATACGGGATAGGATTTCAGGAGAAGCACCGATAATATCAAAGCGTTTGTGATCATCGAGTGTATAGCCATGCACCAAGAACAGATAAGGCGACGGATTAAGGTAGCGAAGCGCACGATAGACGGCTAGAGAGTCGCCTGTATAGTCCGCTGTCAATCGCTGCGCTAGCACTACCTGCATGACGTCACCTGCGGCAATGTAATCCTTTATTTTATTGACATCGCTACAGTATTTTTCGGCACCTGTTTGCGATATAAATTTAGGCGTAGGCATTACAGGTGCGCGCAAATTGGATGGCTCTGCTAGCTTTTCTTCGATTTGTTCTAGCTCACGGATAGCTGAACTGTAGCCATCCTCAGACTGGCAATCAGCATAGACGATGATTGATAGCGTATTCTCTAAATTATCAAATACAATAATGCTCATCGAAAGCATCAGCCACATATCTGGCATCGACATTGGGTTGGCCGCATCAGATAAGCCAACACTTGGCTCAATAACACGTACCATATCGTAGCCAAAGTAACCGACTAGACCGCCACTAAAGCTCGGCATCGTCGGCACATCTTCAGCGGTTGGCATATGATATTGCGCCATCAGCTCACGTAGGTAATCAAAGGGATTCTCTACTGACTCTGTATCAATATGATCGTTTCGTTTGGTCGTCATATTGCCATCAGCGTACTGTAAAATCAGATCGCTACCCAATCCAATCATGGAGTATCGCGCCCAGCGCTCACCGCCTACCACAGACTCAAACAGATAGGCAGAGCCGTTTAGATCACGTACTTTGGAGAATACAGATACGGGAGTCTGCGCATCCATCAGACGTTTTTTTACTAGTGGTGCGTGACTAAAGCCTCTATCTCTAAAAGCTTGGTATTCTTCAAAAGTCATCATAATAGCGCTCTCTTAGCACCTTATAGGCAATAATAAAACTATAAGCTGCTCTATAAAATATAGCGCCAATATTCGCTAAAATATCGACGCTATAATGAGTCATTTGTTTAAAAAACGGTAAGCACAACAAGGCTCTCTATCAAAAATTACGACAAAGACCGAGTGTAGAATTGAATTATGCACCGCCCATATTAAACAACCATAAGGCCAAACCGATAATTAGAATGGTCACAAATACCCATATAAACCAGCCGCCGCTCGCTTTTTTCTCTACATGACCTGCATGAGCAGGGTTGCTGATTTCTTGATCCATCGCATTATTGCCTTTGGTACCAAGATCGCGCGGCTGCCCTAAATTAGCCGTGCCTGAAAACTGTGCACTAGCTGCTTGTTTGGCTTTTAAAACTTCAGGGTCAGCTTCTTCTTGTAACTCTGTTTTTGTCGTTTTGTCGTGTTCGTCTTGGACTGCTGGCTCTTCATGCATTACTGGCTCTTCATGTATTACTGGCTGCTCTTCTACCACTGGCGCGCTATCAGTAGATGCTGTCTTTGGTGGCTCTGTAGTCGTCACAGCCTCTGTTTCAGTTGCTGTTTCATCTACCCCTTCTGTGGCACCTAGCGTGTCTTCTACTGGCGTAGGAGATGCCGCATCCGCGTCAGACAGTACTTCATCAATCCCTGTTTCTTTGACAACTGGCTCTGTAGCAACGGCTTCTTCAGTAGCTAGCTCTTCAACAGCTGGTTCTTCAAAAGCCGGTTCAACGGTTTCGTGCGTAGGGGTTACTGATTCTTCGGTCATATCTGAGCCGGCATCTACAGGTAAAGGCTCTACAGGTACAGTATCATCTGTAGCAGGCAACATTTCTTCGATGCCAGTCTCTTTGATCACTGGCTCATTAACTGTTTGCTCTATGATCGGCTCTTCCTCAAGAACGCTTTCCTCAATTATCTGCTCTTCAGTCACAGGCTCACTAGCAGTAGTTTCCAGCACGGCAGCTGTGTCAGCTTTTTCATGTGCATCTGCTACTAACTCCTCTGTGGTCACTGGCGCAGCAGATGCCTGTACTTGAAAGCTAAAACTTGCAAAGCCAAGCGTATCATTTGCTTTGAGATGACTAGATTCATTACCTGCAATACGTTGCTCATTAATAAACGTACCATTAGAAGAGTCTAAGTCTTTTACGTACAGCTGACCGTCTAACACACTGAGTACCGCGTGATTGCGAGAAACCTGCTTGCTACCTAGGACTACGTCGTTATCACTACCACGACCTATAGATAAGCTATCACTAACCGTCAGGGTTAGGTCACCTAGCGCTTCGGTCAATGCATTCAGCTGCCAAGTTGTACTTGCTGCCGTATTCGTACTTTCTGTCTCGTTTGTCATGTTATAACTCCTTATTTTTCTATTGAATATCCAATGATGCTAAAAATAATAACTCTAAAATATTACTGCCAATTTGTGATAAGTATTGTCGCTATTTCTTTAATAATAGTTGCCTAGCACGGTTTATTAAGTACTTTCCTCAAACACCATACAGTATTTACTTTGGTATAAAGTGAGGTTTTATAACTTTGTCGAGCTTGTTATAGGGGATATTAAGAATAGGCATACCGTAAGCATATGGGCCGATAGAATAATGCTGGTAACGAATGCTAACGCCTGTATCAGTCAAGGTCACATTATCGCTTAACGTAAATGGCCAGTTTTTCTCATAACTGCTCACGTCTTCGGCAACCGTTTTAACCCACGTTTTATAAGCATCATAGGCAAGCGCCTCAAGACGAGGTTTTTTACCTGAGATAAGCATGTCGTCAAGCGTGACCTGCTTTTTGGTACTTGGGTCAAACACTAGGTACTCACTATAAGGCATGCCGTGTGCACCGCCAGTATAGACGTAAGAGCTTATCTCAAACAGTTCAAAGTCATCGACATGACCTAAGTAATTGGGCGCTACCATCAGATTATAACCCCATGACACATCATCAGGCATATCTTGGAATTGCGAGCTCACAAAGCTATCAAGAGCATCTTTAACTTCTTTTTCGCTGATTTTACCCTTAATAGGTGCTGACTCTGTCATCTGACTATTGACGACTAAGTTATCGATACGGGCATTGGCAATCTCATCTATCCAGTTTTGACTGCTTTTGAGATATTTAACTTCAATCTCTGGACAGTTATCACGCTTGTCACACGTCTCTTGTATATTACTGGGTAGTTGATACGGTAGATATTCAGTGCTGCTAATAAAACTTCCTGCATTTACCGACATGCTAACGGCACTTAACAGTAAGCTGCCAGTCAACATAGCAATTGAACGTCTCTGGCTTACCTTCATCGAAAATAGATCAGCCGATATAGATTTATCATCAGTTTGAGTCGTAGTGTGCATATGTCCTCTTTTACAAATATAAAATGCCATTCAATATTCTACCGTAACAATTACAATGTATTGTAGGAAGACTGTTCACGTTTTTGAAGTGGTGTAAGCGAGCGGTTATCTGACTCTTATTACTTAAGTCGTAAACACAGGCAATAAAAAAGACACGGCTGGCGTGTCTTAATCAATAAACGATATAAGCGTATAAATAAATTTAATGCTCGCGTGTGCTACTAAAAGTCACTTCTGGATAGCGGTCTTGCATCAGCTGTAGATTAACCCGTGACGGTGCAAGGTAGGTTAGATAACCACCACCATCTAATGATAATTGGTCATGGGCTTTTTTCTTGAACTTCGCCAATGCTACTTCATCATCGCAATGAATCCAGCGTACCGTAGCTATCGATACTGGCTCAAAGGTACATTGAACCTTGTACTCTTCTTTGAGACGATGCGCGACCACCTCAAACTGTAGGACACCGACCGCACCCAAAACCAAATCATTATTAATCTGCGGCATAAAGACCTGCGTTGCGCCCTCTTCACTTAATTGTTGAAGACCTTTTTGCAGGGCTTTTGATTTAAGCGGATCTTTTAGTACCACACGGCGGAACAATTCAGGAGCAAAATGCGGAATACCGGTAAAGCTTAACTCTTCGCCTTCAGTGAAGCTGTCACCGATGGAGATGGTGCCATGGTTATGCAAACCAATGATATCACCCGGATAGGCTTCTTCTAGCGCCTCGCGGTCACCTGCTAAAAAGGTCAGAGCATCAGCAATACGTACGTCTTTACCCAGACGCACATGTTTCATTTTCATGCCCTTCTCGTACTTACCAGAGCACACCCGCAAGAACGCAATGCGGTCACGGTGACGCGGATCCATATTGGCCTGAATCTTAAAGACGAAGCCTGTAAAATCTGTCTCGGTGGCTGATACTTCACGCTCAGTCGTTGGATGAGCTTTTGGCGGCGGTGCATACTTGACTAAGGTATCAAGTACCATGTTTACCCCAAAGTTACCCAATGCCGTACCAAACAATACTGGCGTCATCTCGCCAGCCAAAAATGCTTCAACACTGAACTCTTCTAACGCCATCTGTACCAGCTCAAGCGACTCTTCGAAAGCGTCAAACATCAACTGTCCTAGACGCTCACGGATATCTGGATAATCGTAGCCTTCTCGGGTCTCAGAGACCGTCATCTTGCCGCCATTACCTTTTTCATAAAAGTAAGTTTTATTTTCAGTCAGATGATAGACACCGATGAAGTCTTGACCCATACCGATAGGCCAAGTCACTGGGATACATTTAATTTTTAGTACCGCTTCGATTTCACTTAGTAGCTCAAGCGGCTCACGAATCTGGCGATCGAGCTTGTTGACGAACGAAATGATTGGCGTATCGCGCATGCGACAAACTTCCATTAGCTTGATGGTTCGTTCTTCGACACCTTTTGCGCCATCGACCATCATCAGTGCGCTATCCACTGCGGTCAAGGTACGATAGGTATCTTCACTAAAGTCGGCGTGACCTGGGGTATCTAGTAGGTTGACCATGTGGTCTTTGTACGGGAACTGCATGACAGACGTCGTGATTGAGATACCGCGCTCTTGCTCCATACTCATCCAGTCTGAAGTGGCATGACGATCGGTCTTACGGCCTTTTACCTCTCCCACTACCTGAATCGCTTGACCCCACAACAGCAGCTTTTCGGTCATGGTGGTCTTACCGGCATCTGGATGCGAGATAATGGCAAAGGTGCGGCGCTTGGCCACTTCTTTGGTTAGTTTTTTTGGATCTACGCTCATAGTTTTCAGCTTCAACAGTTGTGTCATTTAGAAGTTAATCTAAATAAATAAAATCAATAATGAGCGTATTGTAGCCGATTTAGCGTTAGGGTGCAGAGTTAGCGTATAAAAAAACACGCTCTATCAGTCAGACAAAGCGTGTTAACAAAGTTTTTAACCGTCAGCGTAGGGCTTGCTTGATTTTAATAGTAGCGTTCGATTTGCTCAGCTAAGAAGTCTCCTGCGACCTCATTAACAAGCGTACAATCTACCACGCCAAAGCGGCTATCTATATTCGGATCGGTGCTACCTTTGGCGACATAGTTTGCCTCATAGATATCCTTTCCATATTCAACACCACTATATTCATAGGCAGGTTGATTTTTATATTCAAAGAACATCACTTGCGCCGCTTTTAGTTTACTCCCTTTGCCAACGTCAAACTCAGACAGTCTATAATCTCTATCATCACTAAAGCGTCGTTCGGCAGCCTCGATCCATTCACTTAATGACGAGTATCCTGTCTTATTTTTGTCGTTGAATGCCCAAAATGATTGCTCGCTTGTCACGACTGGAATGTAACAAACCGACCCTTCAGGGAAAGCAACATTGGATGGAATTTCTGAGTAGTTGCTCAAATCGGTGAGAATACCGCGGCGTTCTTCGATATTCGTGCCCGCGCTATAACTGCGGGTCGTTAAGCCCGACAAGTCCAGTGTTTGATAGGTGGTTTGGTAGTCTAGCTGGTTGTCGGTGTTTTTTTCATAAATGGGGCGTTTAACCGTCCGACCATTAACCTCGATGTCTTTATTTTCAAGTCGACCTTCGAAATCATCTGCCAGCACGGTTCTGTCTAAATCATTCAGGCTTTGGTTGCTATAACTGTTGATGATATTGGTTGTTTTGATCTCGCGCGCACCAGTACGATACGTCTCATCAATTCGCGCAATTGCCGTAGCATTGGCTTTGCTATCGTAACTATTAGCAAAGCTTGTCAATGTAATCTCGCTACTAGCCGTCCCATAAGCGCCGTCTTCTTCCTCGCATCCTATCAAAGCAAGCGTCGTCAAAAAGCAAACACTAGGTATCGCAATCCATCTATTCATCAAACAATGTCCTTATGATTCAGATCTCTGTTATCCGTACTGATAACATATATATGGCTCATTACCGCTATTGTACCTCTTTGGCGACTGTACGATAAGCTTGTAAATCTAAAAACGAATAAAACTGTGCCCGAAATCTCATTTACAAACTAGCAGTATATATTTACTCTCTATGCACTGAGCTGCGTGAGCGATTTGTTATGCTAAGTTTCATATTAAGATTTACCACTCAAATATAAACATAAAAACTCACAACAAAGGATGTGTCATGAAATCTCTATACTCTACCAAATCTACTGTTACTGGCGGCCGCATGGGTACAGCAACCCTAAGCGATAGTGATCTTGAAATCAATATGGTACCACCAGGCGGTAATGAAAAAGGTAATAACCCTGAGCAATTACTCGCTATGGGTTATGGCGCTTGTTTTGATGGCGCCTTAGGCGTAGTCAAAAAAATGGAAAGCGCAACATTTGGCTCAACTGTTGAGACCTCTGTAGACCTATTACAAGGTGACAATCACGAATATAAGCTTGCCGTAAAAATCCATGTCATCGCTGATAATACAGACCTGTCTGCTGACGAGATCCAAAAATTGGTCGAAAAAGCGCATGAAGTATGCCCATATTCGAAAGCAACCAGCGGTAACATCGATGTCGAAGTCTCTTCAGAAGTAAAATAACGCATTCAAAGACTCGTTATCAACCTCTATTGAATGACAAGTAGTCGATAGTCATTCCCTTCTAAAAGAACTCAGTTTATCTGGGTTCTTTTTTTGTTTGAAATTTTGGTGAAAAAATAAAACCGCCAGAACATCTCGTAACGGTTAAGCAGTTCGGCACGCACTGTTTTTATCGTTATAATAAGAGCATATTTTTATCTAATAGCTGATAAGTGACTTTTATGACTGATAATATAGCTGACAATACCGCCGATAACGACCACAACTCCCATCAAGCACTCGATCCTAAAACCTTACCGAATTTTGACGATCTGCCAAATGTGGCACTGATGGATACCAGTCACGTAGACAAAGATCAGCCGCCCTTTATCTTAGTCGACGGCTCGTATTATCTGTTTCGCACCTATCATGCCCTCCCAAAGACCATGCAAAACTCGCAGGGTCTAATCACCAATGCGATTCGCGGTACCTTGAATGCGCTGCTAAAACTGATGCGTCGTTATCACCCTACTCATATGGCCGTCTGCTTCGATACAAAGTCACCGACTTTTCGCCATCATATGTCGCCTGACTATAAGGCCGCTCGTCCGCCTATCGATATAGAGCTGGTAGAGCAAATTCCTTATATTCATCGTTTGGTCAGCGCCTTGGGTATTCCGCTATTACGTATTGAGGGTGCAGAGGCCGATGATATCATCGGTACACTTGCCCATCGTGCTGTCGAGCAAGGTCACCATGTGGTCATCTCAACGGGTGATAAAGACATGATGCAGTTGGTTAATGATTGCGTCATCTTAGAAGACAGCTTTACTGGTAAAGTCACGGATACACCAGCGGTGATCGATAAGTTCGGCATTAACCCAAACCAAATGATTGATTTCTTAACGCTCATGGGTGATGCCTCTGATGGAATCAAAGGCGTGCCAGGTATCGGTAAAAAGACCGCTAAAGACCTACTCGTTGAGTATGGTGATATTGCTAATATGTTAAAGCACATTGGCTTTATCAAAGGCCGCGGGGCGAAAGGTCTGATTGAACATGCCGATGACATTCCTTTTAACAGAAAGCTTGCTACCATCGTCACCAATTTGGAAATCGGCCAAGACTGGAACGACTTAAAAATAAATACCGACCCTTGTGCGCATATAGAGGAGCTTCGCGCCCTATATACCGAGCTTGAATTTAGAAATGAGCTGGCATCTCTTGATCATCCAAACCATCCTGCGAATGGCTCACAAAGTGTCGCTGATAGCAAAGCAAACGCGGAGTCACAAGCGCAAGTTGCCAAATCGCTGCAATCGACCAACACTGATAATATGACGGGCAGTAACCATCAAGATAAAGCGTGGCACACTGTACTCGACGAGCCAGCATTTGATAGCTTGGTCGAATTATTAGAAGCAGCTCCGCACTTTGTTATCGATACCGAAACTACTAGCGTCCATTGGCGTGACGCACAAATCGTCGGGCTGTCTTTTGCGGTACAAGCGCATGAAGCCTATTATATTCCGCTCACCCATAGCTTAGAAGGTGATGAGCTGACAGCAAAACAGCTCGACCGCGATACCGTGCTGGCGCGCCTGAAACCGATACTAGAAAATCCTAATATCGGTAAAATCGGACAGCATCTAAAGTACGATGCGCATATCCTTGCTCACTATGATATCGACCTAGTCGGTGCGATACATGAGCAGCCAAATAACTGGGCGATGGATACCATGCTTGCCAGCTACGTTATCAATGCGGCAGCGACTCGACACGGTATGGACGATTTGGCACGCCATTATCTGCAAACGCAGACGATTAGCTTTGAGGAAGTCGCAGGCAAAGGCGCTAAGCAAGTTACCTTTGACCAAGTGGCCATCGATATCGCGAGCGATTATGCTTGTGAAGATGCTGATATCACCTATCAATTATTTGACGTGTTCAGCGTTGAGCTGGCTAACGATGCCAATAATGCCAAATTGTTACACGAGCTAGAGATTCCAACGGCAGAGATACTTTGCCAAATGGAAGCGCATGGTATTTTGATTAAACGTTCATTCTTAAACGAACTATCTAAACGCTTCGATGAAGAAATTATCGCTCTAGAGAAGCGCGCTTATGAAGTAGCTGGTGAAGAGTTCAATCTTGGCTCTCCTAAGCAGCTCGGTGAGATGCTGTTTGAAAAGCTAGGCGTCGCTGGTGGTAAAAAAACCAAGTCTGGTCAATACTCGACTGGTGAGGCTGTACTATCAAAAATCGATCATCCATTGGTCGATATTACGCTAGAGTATCGCGGACTGTCTAAGCTCAAAAGCACTTATACCGATGCGCTAGATAATGTCGCAGATAGCGAAACCGATCGTGTACATACTAGCTACCATCAGGCATTAACGAGTACTGGGCGTTTATCCTCAACAGATCCTAACTTACAAAACATTCCCATTCGTACTGCGACTGGTCGCCTCATTCGTCAAGCCTTTATCGCACCAGAAGGTCGCGTTATTTTGGCAGCGGATTATTCACAAATTGAGTTGCGTCTAATGGCGCATTTTTCAGGTGATAAAAACCTAACTCATGCCTTTAACGAAGGGTTAGATATTCACGCGGCCACCGCTGCCGAAGTACTTGGTAAGGATGTCGCAGACGTCACTTCAACCGAGCGCCGTAATGCTAAAGCCATTAACTTTGGTCTGCTATACGGGATGAGTGCCTTTGGACTTGCCAAGCAGCTACAGATGAGTCGCGGCGAAGCACAAGACTATATTGATATGTACTTTGAACGCTATCCAGGCGTCAAAAACTATATGATCAATACTCGTGCAAGCGCCTATGAGCAAGGTTATGTCGAGACGATATTGGGCCGTAAGCTCTATATGCCTGATATCAATCACAGCAATCGTATGGTCAAGCAAGGTGCTGAGCGCGCGGCGATTAACGCGCCACTACAAGGCTCTGCTGCTGATCTAATCAAGCTTGCTATGATTGCCGTTGATAAAGTGCTGCCAAAAGAACAAGCCAAAATGCTGCTACAGGTTCACGATGAATTGGTGTTTGAAGTGGATGCCGATAAAGTAGACGAAGTTAGCCAGCTGATTACTGATGCTATGCAAGATGTATTGATAACTACGGCAGTAGAAAAAGGCTGGAATGTCGACTTTGCAGTGCCTTTATTGGTCGAGACTGATAGCGGTCAAAACTGGGATGAGGCGCACTAGACATTAACTGTCACTAACTGCCATTTTATCAAGCGTGTAAGGCACGATTATTTATATATTTTGCAGATATAAGAGTTTTTGATAACTGATACTACAATGAGTCATTATATATTGTTTATATTAACAATCACTTATGACCAGTTAGTTATATTTCATAACAGTAATATCTGGGTACGGGGTTTATAATAGAGCACCTGTTAAACCCTAACTATTCGATATTTTTGCTTTAAAGTGAGCCTTTGAGCTCACTTTTTTGTTTTTAACACATTCTTTTTGATACGCAGGAGCCAGTTATTTTGAGTTCAGATGGCATCATTGAAGTCCCTGGCATTATACTTTTGATAATATGCCTATTGCGCAGTTCACAATATGTTATGAAAAGTCATGTCAAACAAATTAAGGCTTTTTGGCTAGCAGCCGTACTTATATTTGTCTCTGTCATTCGTCGAGAGTTGAACTATCTACCAGACTTACTGGTTCCAAGCGACTTTTCGATGCTTGGTCAATCTTATGACTGGTGGGAGGACAGCGTCCTTACCGTTATCTATCTCGTCGCGCTTGGTTTGCTGGTCTATTCGAGGCATTACCTATGGGCAGTGCTAAAAAACGTGCCAGTTTCGCTCTATCTTAGCATTACTGTACTGGCTATCATTCAGTACATGGGTGAGAATGCTATTATGTTCCCGCATACATTTGGTGAAATTGTCGAAGAGCTGGCTGAGACTGCCATTTATGGTATTGCCTTGACCTATTTATGGCAATTTAAACTGGCTGACTATGAGTCATGTCTGGTACAGAAGTTAAATTATAAGTTCGACCACGCCAATAATTAAAACTATAAGTTTGATTTCTCATGTAACGACTTTGCTATCTTACAAAGCCTTAGCATAAATTTCATAAATAATTACGGCTACTCATCTTGAGTAGTCGTTTTGCGTTCTAGTCATTGTCTTACATTTTTTGAACATCCTGTCACACCTTACTACTAGTGAAAAGTTGAATAAGCGTACAAACTGAGAAGCATATTATCTACATTGCAATGAGCGATGCTTTAACAAGCCAGCGCGATATTTTACTTCTAATGATGGCGACATCTAATAACTACAATAAGGAATTATTCATGGAAAACTCAAAAAACCCATTACCAGAAGAGATGGATCATATTGACGGTAATCGTCGTGATAACAATGACAGCGTCGATAACTCAGATAACAATAATCAGGATGAACAAGACAATCAATTGGTCGATTTGGGCAATCCTATGCTGCATACCATCGACAACGATGATGTGATTGATAATAGCGCGGGATTTAATAACTCAGAAGTCGGTAGTGATGCGACCCAAGGGCTGACACCTGCGCATCGTCAAAATATCGATGAGTCTCGTGTCGATGAGATTTTGGTTCAAGACAATCTTGATGACAGTGATTATCCAGATGCGATGGATATTGTTGATAGAGAAGCAGCCGAACGTAGCAACGATGATGATTTTTAGAACTTAATACGATTGTTGACCTACCCCTCTAAACCAGAAAAGCACGCTTAACTATATTAAGCGTGCTTTTTTATTCTACTATTCAACTCACCAATACAACTACGCTCGACTAACTAAACCCAGCCATCTAGCGTGCCAGCCCAACCTTTTACTAGAGGCAAGCTCAACGCTTCAAGCAATTCAATATGTGTCTCATCAAGGTTTAATGCAGGAATATAATGATACTCTTGTCCGCCAGCATTAAGGAAGTTGTCACGGTTTTCAATGGCTAGCTCCTCTAGTGTCTCTAGACAATCTGCTGAAAACGCCGGACTGATCACCTGTACCGAGCGCACACCTGACTGACCCCAATCTTCCAACACTACATCGGTGTACGGTTTAACCCACTCTTGCTTACCAAAGCGGGACTGGAAACTGATAATCCATTCGTCATCGTTCAGGCCAAGTTCATGCGCCACTTGTGCAGCGGTACATTTACAGCGTTTAGGATACGGATCGCCTTTATCAGCATAAGGCTGCGGGATACCATGAAAACTAAACATCAACTTTTCAGGCTTGCCATGCTTCTCTTGAAAACGGCGAATAGAGTTGGCCAATGCTTGAATATATAATGGATGGGCAAAGTAGTCTTTGACAATCGTATAATTTGGCAAGTTGCGTTGCTTGAGCGTCCATTTCGTCAGCGCATCATATACAGCACCGCCTGAAGAAGCAGAATACTGCGGAAACAATGGCAGAATGACAAAGTGATCAACCCCTTCACCGCGTAGCGCATCCATGACGTCAGGCAAACCAGGATTACCATAGCTCATCGCCGGATGCACAGAGACACGAAATGGTGCCACACTATCAGCCAAACGTGGTTCTAATAGCTCAACTTGGCTTTTTAGTATTTTACGAATCGGTGAGTCACCTTCCCAAATACTGGCGTAAGCCTTTGCTACGCGCTTAGGACGACTGGGCAAGACAAATAGATTCAGAATAATAGCCCACAGAAATTTGGGAATCTCAATCACTCGTGGGTCTGACAAAAACTGTTTGAGGTAGCGACGTACGGCAGATGCCGTTGGCTCATCTGGTGTACCAAGATTCACTAACAAAACGGCAATACGTGGGGGCAATTTAGGTTTCATAGCAGCACTTTATTAGCAGTAAGTTATTAAGGGTTAGGTCAAAGTAATAATAGAGGATACTGTTAAGACACAGTTGAATGAATACCTCATTAGTGTAGCATTTTATCTATTAATGACGCGGGCTAAAAGCGCTCCTATACAATTTGATACGCAGTTGCTATTTATTAACTCTTGATTACTTGATGCTGGCGACTTATTCGTTATTCATTTATAAAGTATGTTCCATAAAAACTACGATCGATACGCTCGAAAGGCGCGCTCGATGGTTGTACTCCAACGCGCATCACCATACAATAGGCAGGCCCAGTTTATAAAAACCGTGTAGGTAAAATAGCCTGTTAACAACGTGCCATTTTGCTTTTATTTTATTGATGATTGTAGTCTTGCGAGGTAGCTTTGAACGCACGCTCTGATAATACCAGTGACCAGCATCCTGATTCACAACCTCACCCTAATAGCTCAGCCAATACCGACAGTGCTGTAGAGTCTGTCGGTGTCGTTACGCCCCAGAATTTTCATTTTGCTGAGCCCTTAACGTTAGAATGCAACCGTACCCTGCCCTCGTTTGACTTGATGGTAGAGACTTACGGTACGCTCAATAGCGACAAATCAAATGCAATTCTGATTTGCCACGCGTTATCGGGCAATCATCATGCAGCTGGCTTCCATAGCGCTGATGACAAAAAAGCAGGCTGGTGGGACAATATGATTGGTCCCAATAAAGCAATTGATACCAATCAGTTCTATGTAGTATGTGTCAATAATATCGGTAGCTGTTTTGGTTCAACAGGGCCTACCACTATTAACCCTGATAGCGTTGATACAAATAGCAGCGATGAGCCACAAGTGTATGGCCCTGATTTCCCGCTGATCACCATCAAAGACTGGGTGAAAACCCAAGCCATGCTCTCAGATCGTCTAGGCATCGACGTTTGGCACGCCATTGTCGGCGGCTCGATGGGCGGTATGCAAGCGCTACAATGGTCTGTTGATTATCCAGAGCGATTAAAGCGCTGTGTGGTCATCGCCAGTACGCCAAAGCTATCTGCTCAAAATATCGCCTTTAACGAAGTGGCGCGCCAATCTATATTATCCGATCCTGACTTTAAAGACGGACGCTATATACAAGAAGGCACTTATCCTCGTCGCGGACTGATATTGGCGCGTATGGTTGGACATATTACCTATTTAACTGATGACGCGATGAAAGCCAAATTTGGCCGTGATTTAAAATCAGGTAAATTCATGTATGGCTACGATGTTGAATTTCAAGTCGAAAGCTACCTACGCTATCAAGGCGAACGCTTTAGTGAAAACTTCGATGCCAATACTTATCTACTCATGACCAAAGCCTTAGATTACTTTGATCCGACGCGCGACTATCCAATACGCGACTATCCATCAACTGTAGCAAAAGATACTACAGAGTCGACAGTACAAATAGAAGACTCAATCGCGGCCTCAGTCGAGTCTAGCAAAGCCAAGGCACAGAGTGAGTTAGAAGATGCAGTAACGACGATTGAAGATATTGAGTCTGATCGTCAGCAAGAGCTCTCTGCGCTTAAAGCTGCCTTTGCTCATACACAATGCCAATATCTGGTCGTGTCATTCACCACTGATTGGCGCTTTGCACCTGAGCGCTCGCAAGAGATTGTCGATGCGCTAATGGCCACTGGCAAACCAGTCAGCTATATCAATATTGACGCGCCGCACGGACATGACTCCTTCTTGTTCGATATTCCTCGCTACATGGGTGCGGTTAAAGGATTTTTGACTGCGCCATTTATTACCCCTAGCCGCTCAGCCACAGGAGAGCGCTCATGAGAATGGATCACCAACTGGCAGAGCGCTGGATTGCGCCGCAAGCACACGTACTGGACTTAGGTTGTGGTAATGGCGAGCTGCTTGCCCACTTACAGCAGAAACTAGGCGTGACAGGTTACGGACTAGAGATTGATGAAGACAAAATCAATGAGGCAATTGGCAATGGCTTGTCAATTGTCGAGCAGGACCTCAACGATGGTCTAGCGCGCTTTGCTGATAACAGCTTTGACACGGTCGTCATGGCACGTGCCCTGCAAGCAGTAAAAGCACCCGATGAGTTGTTGCTTGATATGCTGAGAGTCGCCCGTGAAGCAGTCATCACCTTCCCTAACTTTGCGCATTGGCAAAACCGTATTTATTTAGGGCTAAAAGGTATGATGCCTGTTTCTGAAGCGCTGCCTTACGAATGGTACAACACGCCAAACATTCATCTATGTACCTTCAAAGATTTTGAGCTGTTGTGTGCGCAGCATGATATTCATATTATTAATCGCTTCGCTGTTAGCGACTCTGAAAAAGGTCATACACCGCTACTGAAAGCGTTAATAAGACAAGCGCCTAACTTGTTAGCAGACGTCGCTATCTACCGAGTGACCAAGAAATAGCCGATAAATCATTAGCTATCTTTGTATTTTATAGACTGCTAAACAGTACTTTACGAGTTGGTATTAACCTTAATAGATTGTTAACTTAATATAATTTTTTAGTAACTGTCTGATTTTGTTAAGGACAATCAGGTACAAACGTCTATTAGACCTTGTAATTAGTATTTGAGTTTCGTAAGTTTGGGTGTTAAGCTAGCAAAATATTGTCAGCCACCCCACTATTACGACCGTTTGTCTAATCAGTTAGGGTGAAATCTCTGATTTAGAGATGACAACCCCCTTTTGCTAATGATTAGGTAAGTTCATATCGCAAGATTCCACCTAATTGTTATCGCCGTCTGACTGTCTTTAGCGAGACAATGTTTAGCGGTACAATTCTTTTTGCTTATTAACTGCCTAATTTTGGAGCTGCTATGAAATTATTAAAAGCTGCGTTGTTTACTGCATTATTTTCTTGTGCTGGTTTAGCCAATGCTGAGTTAATATCAAACGTACCGCTTGATACCTCACGTTTTGAACTCATGCCTGTGAGCGAGTTGTCTAGTCGTGCCGCCCAAGGTAACGATCACGCTCAGTTCTATCTGGCCAAGCGTTTGCAAAAAGGTGAAGGTATTGCGCAAAATACCCAACAAGCAATCCAGTGGTATACGAAAGCGGCTCAGCAAGGCGTTGCCCCTGCTCAGTTGAATCTTGCCATCATGTATTTGCGCGGTGAAGGCGTACAGCCTAACTTACAACAAGCCCGTCTGTGGTTAGAAAAAGCTGCAATGCGTGGCGATAACCGTGCTAGCTACACGCTTGCGCTACTAGATGAAAAGCAAAAAAATCTGGTTGATGCCTATAAATGGTATGACTTGGCTGCCCGTGATGGCATGTTAGATGAAAAAGTGCGTAACAAAGCACGCGGTAAAATTGGTCAGTTGGCATTAAACTTATCAAGTGATGATATCGCCAGTGCTCGTAGCAAAGCGGATACTTGGTTCCAGAGTAAATAGTATCTAACTTTCGTACTACGAATTGAATATAAAAAAAGCTCAGTATTTTACTGGGCTTTTTTATTTTTTATCATATTCATCAGTGGTCGAACGTTTTCCATAACAGCAAGCCAAGCAATACAAACTATTCAAAACCCATCTAAAATTTGCTACACTACGCGCGCATTAACCAATTCCACAATTGAGATAATGTTATATACCTATCTACTTTTTTATTATCATTGCACTAGGTTTGCGACCTAGCCAGCAGGAGAAAGACATGAGCACCAACAAAGAAACTGCGATAACTGACAACAATTCAGCCCCTGTATACGATAGTGTAACTAATAATATCGTCGTTGCTGCACTATATAAGTTCACACGCTTTGCTGATTTTGAGCAATATCGTGAGCCTATCTTAAACACTATGCTCGATAACGATGTGAAAGGTACGTTGTTGCTTGCAAGCGAAGGCATTAACGGTACGATTTCTGGTACGCGTCAAGCTATCGATACCGTACTTGACTACCTGCGTAGTATCGAGGCGATTGGTACGTTTACCTTCAAAGAATCCTATACTGACGCACAACCTTTTTATCGCACTAAGGTGAAGCTGAAAAAAGAAATCGTCACTATGGGTGTCGAGAATATCGACCCATTGGAATCCGTTGGTCGCTATGTCAAACCTAGTGAGTGGAACGCGTTAATCTCAGATCCTGAAGTCACTTTGATCGACACGCGTAACGACTATGAAGTGCAAATCGGCACCTTCCAAAATGCGGTCAATCCGAACACTGAAACGTTCCGCGAGTTTCCAGAATACGTCTCAAAAGAGCTCGATCCAACCAAGCATAAAAAAGTCGCAATGTTCTGTACGGGTGGTATTCGCTGTGAGAAGTCGACTGCGTATTTGCGCGAGCAAGGGTTTGAAGAGGTCTATCATTTAGAAGGTGGTATCCTAAAATACCTAGAAGAAGTCCCTGCCAGTGACTCTATGTGGCAAGGTGACTGCTTTGTTTTTGACAATCGAGTTTCGGTCAACCACAACTTAGAAAAAGGCAGCTACGAGCAGTGTTTTGCTTGCCGTATGCCGATCACCGCTGAGGAGATGCAAAGCCCTGCCTATATCAAAGGTGAGTCATGCCCACACTGTATCGACAAGGCAACCGATGAGCAAAAAGCCCGTTTCCGTGAGCGTGAGCATCAGATGCAACTAGCGAAGAAGCGTGGTGAAGCCCATATCGGTAGCGATGTGATGGATGTAATCGAAAAACGTAAAGCCGCTAAGACGGAAGCGCGTCTACAAGCAGAAGCTGCAAACAACACGAAAGCCAACTAAACTTAGCATTAGTACAATAGAAAAGAAGTGAAATAAAAAAGAGAGGCTCTAATCAATAGAACCTCTCTTTTTTTATGATAAATCTTTAGTGACTATCAAAACTATTAGCACTGATATAGTTAATCCAACTTTATAGTGGATTGACTATATTAGAATAAGATACGTACGCGGATAGTCTCTTCTACATCTTTTAACTGATCTAGTGCAGCAGTCGAATCATTGTAATCGACATCCATCACTAGATAACCAACATCACCTTCTGTCATCAGGCTCTGTGCTAGGATGTTAATGCCAGCTTCAGCAAACAAGCGGTTAATCTGAGACAGTACGCCTGGCACGTTTTTGTGAATGTGTAGTAGACGATGCGAGTTTTCTTTGAACGGAATAGAAACTTCTGGGAAGTTCACAGCAGTCGCCGTATCACCTTGGTCAGAGTATCTAACAAACTTATCTGCTACTTCTAGTCCGATATTGGCCTGTGCTTCTTGTGTTGAACCACCGATATGCGGCGTCAAAATCACATTATCAAACTTACGTAGTGGTGACTCAAACTCTTCGTCAGCTGATTTTGGCTCTTTTGGGAACACATCGATAGCCGCGCCCAAGATTTTACCAGACTCAAGCGCATCTGCTAGATCATCAATCTCGACGCACGTACCGCGTGCCGCATTGATAAAGTAGCTGCCTTCTTTCATCTGAGCGAACTGCTCAGCTTTCATCATATAGCGAGTGCTTGGCACATCAGGTACATGCAATGTCACGATGTCAGCCGTTGATAATAGCTCTTCTAGGCTACCAACTTGTACCGCATTGCCTAGTGGCAATTTGGTCACAGCATCATGATAGATGACTTTCATACCGAAGCTCTCTGCCAAGACAGACAGCTGCGAGCCGATAGAACCATAACCGACGATACCGATAGTCTTGCCACGTACTTCGTGTGAGTTAGTCGCAGACTTACCCCAGCCGCCGCGATGTACGGTTGCATTCTTTTCGGGAATACCGCGGTACAGCATGATGGCTTCTGCCAATACTAGCTCAGCTACCGAACGGGTGTTCGAGAATGGCGCGTTAAAGACAGGGATACCAAGATCACGAGCGGCATCTAAATCTACTTGGTTGGTACCAATACAAAAGCAACCAATGCCGATAAGCTTGTGTGCGTGCTCAAGTACTTCACGCGTCAACTGAGTGCGCGAACGAATACCGATAAAGTGAGCATCTTTGATCTTTTCGATCAGCTCGTCTTGATCTAAGGCGTGACTGATATTCTCGATGTTGTGGTAACCAGCTCCTTCCAATACTTTTAGGGCATTGTCATGTAGACCTTCAAGCAATAAAAACCGGATTTTGTCTTTTTGTAGTGATAACGCCATATGAGAACTGTCCTATAATTGTTTTATAAGATTACCTGTTGGATAATCTATGATGGAGGAAACGAAAACAGTCCCGATATCTTACACAAAATTTGAGGTCGATGTTAGCAGATTAGATGAATTATTGGTTATCAAGCCTGAAAAATTTTTATGCTATAGTGAATTATTCTGTTTGAAACCGTTCGAATCAATTATTTATTACTTACCTCTTCTTATAGGTAAAAATTATCACCCCCTTATTACTTCTACGAGCTGACTCATCACTGAATTTATAGTTATTTCGCTATATAATAAACAGTCCCAGCATCGTGCTTACGCCAATATTGAGATTTGACCATGACGCCAACTACCGCTCAAAACACATCCGAAACCAATGCCGTGCAAACCATCTTGAGCACGCTCACTGATACCCATGATTTCGACCCGACCCAAATCAAAACTGATGCTGAGAGCTTAGAGCATTGGGGTAAAGACTGGACCAAACACTTTGCTCCTGCTGCTGCTGCCATCGTCTTTCCAAAGACTACTGAACAAGTACAGACTATCGTACTTCTTGCCAATGAGCATAATGTTGTCCTGACGCCTAGTGGTGGTCGTACTGGTCTGTCTGCTGGTGCCGTCGCTGCTAACGGCGAAATCGTCGTTAGCATGGATAAAATGAACCAGATCGGACAGTTCTATCCTGCCGATCGAATAGTTGAAGTCGAAGCCGGTGTGGTCACCCAGCAGTTGCAAGAATTCGCTGAATCAAAAGACTTATACTACCCTGTCGACTTTGCCTCAGCAGGCTCTAGTCAAATCGGTGGCAATATCGGTACCAATGCTGGCGGCATTAAAGTCATTCGCTATGGCATGACTCGTCAATGGATCATGGGTCTGACTGTCGTCACGGGTAAAGGCGACATCTTGCACCTCAATCGCGGTATGGTAAAGAACGCTACTGGTTATGACTTGCGCCAATTGTTTATCGGTAGTGAAGGCACGCTTGGCCTCGTCACTCATGCGCAAATCAAACTTGAGCGTCAGCCACAAGACTTAAACGTCATGGTGCTTGGCATGGACAGCTTTAACGATGTTATGAACGTACTCTATGCCTTTCAGGCACAAATTGATTTGACCGCGTTCGAGTTCTTTGACGATGTAGCGATTGATAAGCTAATGGCACATGGTCAAGTACAAGAACCCTTTGAATCACGTACCAAGTTCTATACGCTATTAGAGTTTGAAGCGCCTTATGAGCCAATCATGGACAAAGCCATGGCCATATTTGAGCACTGTATGGAGCAAGGTTGGGTCGTTGATGGTGTCATGAGTCAAAACCTCACACAAGCGGCAGAGCTGTGGAAGCTACGTGAGTATATCTCAGAGACCATCTCAGTATTCACCCCTTACAAGAATGATGTCTCTGTACTAATAAGCCACGTGCCGACCTTTATCGAAGAGATTGATCATATTGTCAGCAGCAACTATCCAGACTTTGAAGTTTGCTGGTTCGGTCATATCGGCGATGGTAATTTGCATCTGAATATTTTAAAACCAGAAAGCATGAGCAAGGATGATTTCTTTGCTGAGTGTCAGGTTGTCAATAAATATGTGTTTGAGACGGTACAGAAATATGGCGGTTCAGTGTCTGCTGAGCATGGGGTTGGTATGACAAAGAAACCGTACTTGCACTATAGCCGCAGTGAGACTGAGATCAATTACTTGCGAGACATCAAGAAAGTCTTTGATCCAAATAACATCATGAACCGTGGTAAAATTTTTGATATGTGATTAGCACTCTAAACGCTTAACCTAAATAAAAAGACGCTAACCCGAAAGGCTAGCGTCTTTTTTATGACTTTATAATTCGCAAAAACTACAATCTATAAATATAACAGTATCAATGCGACGACCAGTAATATGCTCAAAAACCCTTGAATAATCAGAAACGCCTGATGCGGTGCCGCGATATGACGCACCATATTACCCAATGCATTATAAGTAATACCTGCCGCCTTAATATGGGGTGGACTATCGAAAGTTTTGATAATTTGCAAAAACTGTTCGGTCCGATCAGATGACCAACCGTGCGGCGCAAAGGGTAAAAACGGAGATAATTGTACGGCTTGTTTCTTGGTCGCGGGTGACCATAACCAACGCTCCAAAAACAGCAAACGCATACGCCAGTCGGCAAAGCTGCGATGATTGATAACTTGTAATAGCAACACTTCTACATTTTTATGACGACTATCGACAAAGATACGCTCTTGCAGATTAAATACGTCTGACTTTTTACCTTCAATACATTGCAGAAAATGACCATTGCCGTAGCATAGCGTGCCTGTGATGTTATGCTGCTGATTGTAGTTACGTGCGTGGCCTTCTACTTCATCAAAAATAGAGGTGCTCAAACGCGAGCAAAGAGTCAGCGTACTGACATAAACCAACTGAACCAAAGCGGAGTCATCTATGTCATCCCACTTCATGATTCTATTGGTATGATTTAAAGGCATAATAAAATAATCCTAAGAAGCCGATGAGATACGGCTAAACGAAACAAGCAACACAATACTATGCCTGAGTTGAACCAAAAAATTGACTCACAAAAACGTAGCAAATATTTACTACGTGAGACTGTTATTACCGTTACAGCTTGCTATGATAACAAGCAAAACAAAAGGTACTGATAGATATTATTTAGATTCAATATTGAGATAATAAATAGCAAGACAGTCGCAGATACAATGATGATGCAGAGTTATGCGCTTATCGGTGTTTACAAACCTAATAGGTATAAAGTGATATAGAATGCGGCGTTCGCTATCCTTTAGCCCTCTACGTTAGTCGAAACAAGCACCAAACATAATGAGTAAAACGGCCTAAGATATCAACATAACCTATTGTAAATACGGCAATAAATTATTGTAACGACAATATCTTCCTATTGGAATGTTTTTATTAATTTTTTGCACAAAAATCGGCACATCAATTTGCTATGACCCCATTATTTGATACCACTACATTCAATAGCTATTTAAAACAGGAAACTTATGAGTAAGATGGAAAAACTAGATGACTTTCACCTCACGATTGCTGAGATTAAGAAAAAAGATTATCCACAATTAAAAGCCTTGATGGATCGTGTCTATGTAAACTTGGGTGGCGCGTGGTCAAAGACAACCATTCATACTTTGATTGACGCGTTCCCAGAAGGTCAGATTGCTTTGTTTGATCATGATCAGCTGATTGGTATCGTGCTCTCTATGCGCGTTGACTATGCCAAATTTTCAAACCCGCACACCTATGACGATTTAATTGGGCAAAAAGAAATCATCAGAGACAACCCAGAAGGTGATGCAATCTATGGTTTAGATGCGCTCATCGACCCTGATTATCGTGGCTATCGCCTCGGTCGTCGTCTGTATGATGCACGCAAGGAACTATGCCGACAGTTGAACTTCCGCGCTATTTTAGCTGGCGGACGTATACCTAACTATCATAATCACAAAGATCTGACTCCAGGCGAATATATTGATGCCGTTGAAAGCCGTGAAATTCACGATTCAGCTTTGTCGTTCCAGTTGTCTAATGGCTTTATCGTTAAGCGTATCTTGACCGCTTATCTGCCAGATGATAAACAATCAAAGGGCTTTGCTACCTTGCTTGAGTGGGCAAATATTTACTATGAGCCTAAAGACTATAAGCCTAATACTCGCAAGTCTGAGGTGCGTATTGGTGGTATTCAGTGGCAAATGCGTGAAGTCGAATCACCTGAGGAGCTATTGCAACAGGTTGAGTTCTTTGTCGATATCATGGCTGACTACAACTCAGACTTTGCCTGCTTACCTGAATTTTTCAACGCGCCATTGATGGGTCTATGCGAAGAAACCGATCAAAATATTGCCATTCGATTTTTGGCGGGCTATACCGAGTGGTTCAAAAATGAAATCTCGCATTTAGCCGTCAGTTATAACGTTAACGTCATTACCGGTTCGATGCCTTTACTGGACGAAGACGATACCTTATACAACGTCAGCTATCTGTGCCGCCGTGATGGTACGGTTGAAGAGCAACGCAAAATTCATATTACTCCGCATGAGCGCAGCGCTTGGGTAATCGAAGGTGGCGATGAAGTCAAAGTATTCGACACGGATGCAGGCCGTATCGGTATCTTGGTCTGCTACGATGTTGAGTTCCCTGAGCTTGCACGTTTGATGGCACTTGATGACATGGATATCTTGTTTGTGCCCTTCTGGACTGATACCAAGAACGGCTATCTACGTGTTCGCCACTGCGCGCAAGCCCGCGCTATCGAAAACGAATGCTATGTGATGATTTGCGGGTCAGTGGGCAACTTGCCGCAAGTTGAGAGCTTGGATATTCAGTATGCTCAGTCATCGATTTTTTCACCTTCAGACTTTGCGTTCCCACATGATGCGATTATGGCAGAGACCACTGCCAACACGGAGATGGTATTCTTCTCTGATGTAAACTTAGACAAGCTTACTCACGTTCGTCATGAAGGCTCAGTACATAACTTAATCGACCGCCGTGATGATTTGTTCAGTTTAAAATGGAAGCGCAAGGCCAAAGTGCCAGCGAGCAAATTGAGTGATGAGCAGCGCCTTGAAAATTCAGGCAGCGTGCTTATTGGTGATCCATTACAAAACCGAGCACAAAAGCCATAATAGGTTGACGTAGCACACTTATAGTAGACTTTATAAATAATACGGCTGATTTTCAGCCGTTTATTTTTATCTAATGTCTACTCTTTGTGCAATGACCATATAGGCAATCACGATAAGATAAGCAGTGACGATAAGCCATTATTTGAAAATAACTGAGAACAATATGCAAACCAAAAAGCGGATGTCATGACGACTGATATTGAGCAAAAAGAAGTAAAGCCAAAGAAGCAGCCGAAGCGAAAGATAGTTTCGATACTTAAAACGATAATGTTATACGGTCTCATGTTTGTCGTGATCTATAGCGTGATCAATTGGTGGCGACAGCCTGTCATGCCTGCCAATCCTCAATTGCAACTGACCGATTACCAAGGACAAAGTATCGATCTAGCAGCGATGAGTCACGAGCGGCCGACACTGGTATACTTTTGGGGTACGTGGTGTTCAGTCTGTAGCTTTACCTCACCCACCATCAATAAGTTAGCAGCAGATAATTATCCCGTGGTCACTGTTGCCGTACAGTCAGGCTCAAACCAAGAGTTACGCAGCTATCTCGATCAACATCAGTTTGACTTCACTACCATAAATGATCAACAAGGCGATATCTTTGCGGATTGGCAAGGACAAGTCACACCGTCCTATGTGATATTAGAGAATGGTGAGATGACACAAGGGCTAACAGGTATTCAACCATTATGGTCATTGAAACTGCGCTTATGGTTAGCATCTGTTTTTTAGCACTTGAGTCGTACTTTATGTTTCAATGAATAAGCATTCAAGGAGCTTATAGCTACGTCTTCACCAATGATATATGACACAGATAAACGATTGATATTGGACAAAATTGGGTCGACCTCGCACAGCTCTTTTTACCCTACCCTTTTTGTCATATAATAGCTGCCGATCTAAATATTTTTTTGAATTATTTTTACTAGCATATTTTATGTTGCAATCGTCTCGTTACCATTTATTATTGACGTAACTATTTACCGACTGATGAGCGACAATGGGTATTTATTGACATGATGGTTGATAAACCGACTATGATGAGCAATATACCTACTATTAGTAATTGAATAATATCGACACAGCATTAACCTCAGCACTACATTGAACATCGAGCCTTGTATCCGGTTTTGAACCGACACACAAACCTACCTTTTAAAAAGATACCTTCTATGACTGATAAAAGCACTGACACACCAAGCCAAGATTACAAAGACACGCTGAACCTTGCGGATACGCCATTTGCGATGCGCGCAAACCTTGCCAAACGCGAGCCAGATTGGTTAGCTGCTTGGGAAGCGGATGACGTCTACGGTAAAATTCGTCAGGCGCGTGCTGGTGCAACCAAATATATTTTGCACGATGGCCCTCCATACGCCAACGGTCAGATTCACTTGGGTCACGCAGTCAATAAAGTACTAAAAGACATTATTGTAAAATCAAAAACCTTGTCAGGATTTGATGCGCCTTATGTCCCTGGTTGGGATTGTCATGGTCTGCCAATCGAACAAAAAGTCGAAGCTAAGGTTGGTAAAGTGGGTCAAAAAGTGTCTGCAACCGAATTCCGTGGTCTATGCCGCGAATATGCGAGTACTCAAATTGAATTGCAAAAAGCAGACTTCAAGCGCTTAGGTGTGTTTGGTGATTGGGACAACCCTTATCTGACTATGAACTTCCATCAAGAAGCCAATATCGTGCGCGCGCTTGCCAAAATCTATGACAATGGTCATGTGACTCGCGGTATGAAGCCGGTCAACTGGTGCTTGGACTGTAGCTCTGCCCTAGCAGAAGCAGAAGTAGAATATCAAGACAAAGTCTCTGACGCGATCTATGTCAGCTTTGATGTGCTCGGTACGGACAAAGTAGCCGCATTGGCAGATATCGCAGATAACATCGCTGCTGTTATTTGGACTACAACGCCATGGACGTTACCTGCTAACCAAGCTATCTCAGTACATCCAGAACATAACTACAGTGTGGTCGCGACTTCAAGGGGCAACTTACTACTGGCTGCTGATCTGGTTGAAACTGCATTGAGTGAGCTAAAACTAGAAAATAACGGTATCTTAGCAACTGTTTCAGGTAGCGAGCTTGAAGGTCTACATGCTCAGCATCCACTGATTGAAGACCGTCAAGTGCCGCTCATCTTGGGCGATCATGTAACTACCGATAGTGGTACTGGTCTGGTACATACCGCACCTGGTCACGGTTTAGACGATTATATCGTTGGTCTAAAATACAACTTACCCGTGGAAAACCCAGTAAGCGGCACGGGCGTTTATTTAGATAGCGCTGCTATATTTGCAGGCGAGCACATCTATAAAGCCAATCCAAAAATCATCGCTGCACTACATGAAAACGGCCATCTAATCAGCCATACCAAAATTGAGCATAGCTATCCGCATTGCTGGCGTCATAAATCACCAATTATTTTCCGTGCTACGCCTCAGTGGTTTATCAACATGGAAACCAAAGGCTTACGTGCTCGCGCGCTTGCTGATATTCCTACAGTCAACTGGACGCCAGCGTGGGGACAAAACCGTATCGAATCAATGATGACGGGTCGTCCGGATTGGTGTATCTCACGTCAACGTACGTGGGGCGTGCCGATTACTTTCTTTACGCACAAAGAAACCGGCGAGTTGCATCCAAACACGCTTGAGCTGATGGAAGTCGCAGCACAAAAAATCAATGAAGGCGGCGTAGAAGCGTGGTTTGATGCTAGCTGTGAAGACTTCTTAGGCAGTGAAGCCGCTGACTATGACAAAGCAACTGACACATTAGACGTTTGGTTTGACTCAGGCACGACGCATTTTGCGGTACTTGATCAACGTGATGAATTGACCAATCCAGCTGATATGTATCTAGAAGGCTCTGACCAGCATCGCGGTTGGTTCCAGACGTCACTGCTAACGTCAGAAGCGATTTATGAGCGCCCACCGTTTAAGCAAGTACTGACGCATGGTTTTGTGGTCGATGAAAACGGTCGCAAGATGAGTAAGTCACTTGGCAACATCATCACCCCGCAAGAAGAGATCAATAAGACAGGCGCGGACATGCTGCGTCTGTGGATTGCCTCAAGTGACTATCGTTATGAGATGAGCGCAGGTAAGACAGTCTTTAAAGGTGCGATCGATATGTATCGCCGTATTCGTAATACATTACGTTTCTTGCTTGCCAATACCGATGACTTCAATCCAGCGACTGATAGCATTGATATCAATGAATTGGTTAGCCTTGATAAATTCATTATTGAGCGCGCACAAACTGTACAAGCGCAAATCATTAGCGCTTACGATGCGATGGACTTTCACCAAGTCACTCAGCACGTGACGGCGTTTTGCTCACAAGACTTGGGTAGCTTCTATCTAGATATTATCAAGGATCGCCAGTACACTACGCAGGCAGATGGACAGCCTCGTCGTTCTGCACAGACGGCTATCTACCATATCACTCATGCGCTGATTCGCTGGATTACACCAATCTTGTCATTCACGGCGCAAGAGGCATGGGAAGTACTGAACCAACGTGATGCGGATAAAGGCGGCTATGTATTTACTCAAGAATGGTATGAGTTCCCAGCATTTGAGCTAAGTGCTATCAGCAACGATGACTGGCGGCGCATCATGTTCGCAAAAGACATGGTGAACAAACATATCGAGACTGCACGTGGCGAAAAAATCATCAATGCCAACTTGTCTGCCGACGTAAGTCTATACGCTGACGGTGCTATGCATGAGAGCTTAGCCAAGCTTGATGAAGAGCTACGTTTTGTATTGATTACTAGTAACGCTGCACTAAAGCCAATGAGCGAAGCACCTACTGATAGCATCGCACAGACAAAAGAAGTGACCGACACCAATACCGAAGAAGCTGTAGACTTAGTGGTGCAAGTAAGCGCAGCTACTGGTACTAAGTGCGTACGCTGCTGGCACATTCGTGATGACATCGGTACAGATAGCGCACACCCTGAACTATGCGCGCGCTGCGTGACCAATGTTAGTGGCGATGGCGAGGTGCGTCACTATGCCTAACCCAACTGATTCGCCTGAAAGCCAGCGTGACCAGCAGCCGCAGGTTGAGATTGACCATTCGCCTAAGCCTGCTCATGCAACCACAGGTAGCTCGACTACGCCTAGAAGTCGCCTGACCAAGTCAACAAATAGGACACCAAAGCTGGTGGCCAATGGCAGTCGTGCGCTTGTATGGTATATATTGGCATTGGTTATTGTCATTATCGATCAGTGGACCAAGTGGTTGGCAGAAACCAAACTGACCTTTCATGATCCAGTGCCGGTAATTGAGCCATTTCTCAATTGGACATTGGCTTATAACTACGGCGCGGCATTTAGCTTTTTGGCGGATGCTGGTGGTTGGCAGAAGTGGTTTTTTTCAGGACTGGCGTTACTAATGTCGCTATTTCTAATCATTTATCTGATTAAAGCACCGCGCAAAGCCACGCTGTTATCTTTCGGTCTAGCCTTAGTATTGGGCGGTGCAGTTGGTAATTTAATCGACCGCTTATTACATGGTCATGTTATTGATTTTATCCATGTGCATTATGCTGATGTTTGGCATTATCCGATTTTTAATATCGCTGATGTTGGTATCTCTATCGGTGTATTATTGATTGTCATTGATATGCTGTTTTTGGAGAAGAAGCGTGAAATGCCACGTTCATAACCGTCTATAGCTAGAGACATTAATTCAATTTATAAATAAAAAAGGTGGGTTACGTATTCGTAACCCACCTTTTTTATTTACTATTTCTGACGATTGAATATGTATGCTAATTTGACCTATCTGCACAATTTCTATTCATGCACCCAAATACCAGCCTCACCGACAAAGTAAGTATGAGTATCTGCTACCTCAATGTTATATACCGTCATAGTAAGAGAACCTTCGCCCTCTTCCCAATCTATAGTATCAGGATCTTTCCATTCGCCTTGGCGGAAGCCAAAGAACTCAGCATGTTCACGTTCGTCTTCAGGTGTTTGTTCTAATAGGCGTTGCTCCCACTCCTCATCATGCTCATATAACTTGTCTGTCACTGCTTGATAAGTGACGCTATTCTGAAGCTCCTCGCCTGTTGTTAAATCAATTAGACTGCCATATTGAGCAGGAACGTCTTCATCGAATTTTGGTACGAAACCAATATTGGATCTATCCGTTCTATAAATTTGTCTTAATGATGTAGTGTCATAGGGATTATTGCCAGACTCAGCCGAATATTTAATCAAGTCTTTGTTAATTAAAATATCTTGAGATTTTACCTCCTTCGCTTGAGTCCACTTTGAGCCTTCAGTCCATAGCGGGTGGTTTTTTGTTATCAATAATCGAGTTGAAGGTTGATCATCGACTAACCTCTGAAGTTCAATTTGTTCCTTCATTGGTAATGAAGAATCAATTGCAATCGATAATTCTAACAAATTCACCAACACGCTTTGAGTAACCATAGTATTCGTTACTGCTTTATAAACTAGCTCACCTAAGCCATCAGCTGCCTTAGACAACACTTTATCGCCAATTTTTAGTTGTTCTATTGGTACTAAACCTTTTTCAGTATGTACTAATGTGCCACCAACGAAGCCTGACGTATTCATAATCACATTATCCATATGTGTGTCTTAGTTCTCATTTATAGCAACTCTGATAATACATCAGTCACAGTCTCTAACCCACCACCTGCCAATAAAAACAGTAATCCTGCCATGTTCACAACGACGGTCAAATAATAAGTAACTCGAAACTCAGGCTTTTGTGATTTGTGACGCAAATACGTCTGAGCCAATAGCGCACCTACCCAACCGCCAAGCGCGCTTAGTATATGTAATTTAGACTCAGGCGTACGCCAGTCGCCACTTTGCGCAGCAGCTTTGTCTTTGGCATACATGCCATAAGTAATAATCCCTAGCACGACGTACCAGCCGACCACTAGCCAGCTTAGTTTATCTGTCGCTGCTAATAAAGCTAAGACACCATAAAAAGCCAGTCCAAGAAACGAGCGTTTCTTTTGGCCCGCTTCAAACTCTGCCTGATGGCTACGCTTATGATTGCGCTGACGGATCTGATGATTTTTTTGTGCCATTTTTTGCTGTACAAACCCAAGCTCTTGTACTTGCGTGGCTCGCTTGCGTCCCTCCGCATCTTGTCCAATGCTAAAGACCACTGCCTCACCGATGTTAGGACGGCGCTGAGCCTTAAACTCACTCACATGAAAGAAGACAGACTCGCCCGCTTCAGTTTCAATAAAGCCAAACCCTTTATCGTCCTGCCATTTTTTGACAGTGCCTTGTTGTTTATTCACTACCGACACCTCATATCTTTTAGAATTGCCAATTATAGTACACCATCTGCGTTACATTATTGACGCTTACATCTGGTCTTAGATGGCTTATTATTTCTTACACTATAATACTGCAATTAAAAACACTTTAATCAAACTCATTATTTTCTATTCTAGCAACCGATGGCTTTTTATTATGACTCAATCTCAATTTATTAACCCAAACGAAGACACTCGTATCGCTTACGGCAGCCTCGTTAAGCTGCACTTTGAAGTTTCACTAGAGAACGGCACCATCATCGACTCAACCTTTAATCGTGATGCACCTGTGTCTTTGACCATTGGTGATGAGAGCTTGTTACCTGGTTTTGAGCAAGTACTGATGAATCTACGCGCCGGTGACACTCGTACCGCACACCTTGAACCAGAGCAAGCATTTGGTGAGTGGAATCCTGAAAACATCCAACATTTTAGCCGTACTCAATTTGCGCTAGTCGCTGACAATCCAGAAATTGGCATGATGGTTGAGTTCGAAGACAAAGGTAAAAACACGCTGCCCGGTACGATCAGTGCCATCGATGATGATCAAGTCGAAGTCGACTTTAATCATCCGCTTGCTGGACAAGACGTGTTGTTCAAAGTAAAAATCTTCAAAGTCACACCACCCGGTGTCACTGGTATCAAATTGATGTAGTCACTTAAAGACTATCAAAAACTCGTTAGGCATTAACTAAGATAAAAGCTCGCGACGATAAAAATTAATATCGATAAAAAAGCCAAAAGGGAGACTTATATGCAGTATCAAACCTTACCGCAACTCGATGAAAAAGTATCTAAAATCTGTTTAGGCACGATGACATGGGGACAGCAAAATACTGAGTCCGAAGCACATGAGCAAATGGATATGGCACTCTCTGAGGGTGTGAATTTTTGGGATACCGCCGAGATGTACCCGTCACCACCAGATAAAGACAAACAGGGTGATACCGAACGCTTTATGGGTACTTGGTTTGATAAAACCAAACAGCGTGACAAAGTCATCCTTGCTAGCAAAATATCACCAATGGACTTTTTGCGTGATGGTCAAACGCGCTTTAACGCCGAGCATATTAGCAGCGCTATTGATGGCAACCTTGAGCGTCTACAAACTGATTATATCGATATTTATCAGCTGCATTGGCCTGAACGTAAAACAAACTTTTTCGGTCAGCGCGGCTATGATGAAGAGATGTCAGCACAGTCATTAGATGATTTAACGCCATTTTTAGAGACTATTCAAGCGTTGAACGATGAAATCAAAAAAGGTCGTATTCGTGCTTATGGTTTATCGAATGATACCGCGTGGGGACTCATGCGCTACCTGTGGGAAGCAGATAAAAACGGTCTAATTCCACCACTTACCGTGCAAAACCCATATAGCCTATTGAACCGTTTATACGAAGTCGGTATGGCTGAGATTGCCCATCGTGAAAACGTTGGTCTACTGGCGTATTCTCCGCTTGGTTTTGGTGTATTGTCTGGTAAATATCTTGATGGTAAACGTCCAACTGGTGCACGTCTGACTATGTATGATCGTTTCGGTCGTTATGTGAATGAGCAAGCCAAATCAGCCACTGAGCAATATGCCAAGATAGCTGCTGATGCAGGTCTGGACATGGCGCAGATGTCATTGGCTTTTGTAAACTCTCGTCACTTTGTCACCAGTAACATCATTGGAACGACGACGACCGAGCAACTCAAATCAAACATCGATAGTGTCAATGTGGAGCTAACAGCAGATGTATTAGAAGCGATTGAAGCGGTGCATACACAGCAACCTAATCCATCACCATAGTTGGTATTTTATAGAGACTGGATGTTAATAGAGCCTGCTGAATAAATAATATTAAGTTCGCTCTATTAAATCTCGAGCCCATCCCGAATTCTGTGTAACTGCCATTTAGATTAAATGCCTGCTTATACGATCATCAAACATAATCATAAAGCGATTCAAAGCAGACGTC
>NZ_JBNNFX010000025.1:0-32177 GCF_050267985.1 Psychrobacter sp. NPDC078929
GCTTTTCTTGCCATAACTTGTATTTCTCGCATCGACTCAATAGATGCGGTATTGTAACTATTATTTAGGGCTTATCCAATTGAAGACACGCCCTAGTATTATTTTTCAGCTTATCTCTAAGTATAGACGCAATATTAAGCGCGAGACTGTGCTTTATTTTTATCAATGGTTTTATAAATCTCGTCTTTAAGCTGTAGCTTTCGTCGTTTCATCTGTTCGATTTCTTCGTCGCGACTGGCATGCTTGACCACATCGTTTTCAAGCTTATTGATTTGCCTATCTAGAGTTGTATGCTCGTCAAAGATACTCGCAAAATGCGTGTCCTTTTGCTTGAGCTCATCGATAATATCACTGTGATCTTGCCATGTGTCTGTCATTGTCATGTTGTCATCCTTGTTATTTAGTGCAAGCTTAGAATAAGCGTAAGCACGTTATGGTTAAGACGCTTATGATGGTGAGATTTTTTTTGGAAGGGGTGAAAGTTTAATGGTAATAAAGATAGCTACTTCACGATATTGATAATGCATATTGCTATCAATACCATTCGATTGTAGCGAAAAAATAGACTATGTACCATCACTATCATTTACCTATGTATTTATATTTAATTATTTAAGTTAATAAACGATTGGTTTTATAAAACATAAAGTTTGAGTTTCTCAGCTTGCCGAAACTCGCTAAACGCTTGATAATAGACACATCAAAGGGCATGAGCCCACTATATATAACCTTTTATACAAAATTATTAACACCAACTATTTCATATTTAGACGCGTGGCATGATAGCTGCCGTTACATATTCAGTCATAATGAGGAACAAACATGATAGATCAGAATTTATTAGATGCCGTTAAGAGCTATAGCGAAAACATGACACGCCCAATTACTTTTGTATTAGGTAATGGTACGCATGCAAAACGTGCAGAATTGGTAGATTTTTTGACCAAGATTGCTGGAACAACAGACAAAATCAACTTCGATGCAGAAGCAACTGACGATAGTTTGCCAAGTGCGATTAGTTTTAAAGTAGTCAGTCACATTGATGGCGCATCAAACGACACTGGTATCGTATTCAGCGGTATCCCAGGTGGTCATGAGTTTACGTCGTTGATTTTGGCGATTCTGCAAGCCGGTGGTCATACGCTAAAGTTGGATGAAGGTATCCAAAAGTTAGTTAAGCGCTTTAATAAGCCATTACAGTTCCAGACCTACGTGTCATTGTCATGCCATAGCTGCCCAGAAGTTGTTCAAGCATTGAACCAGTTTGCGCTATTAAACGATGGTATCAGCAACGAGATGATCGATGGTGCATTGTTTCAAGAGCAAGTAGAAGCGAATAAAATTCAAGGTGTACCAGCTGTATTTTTGAATGGTAAGCCATTTGCTAATGGTCTAATCGACACTGCTAAATTGATTGGAAAATTGCAAGAGCAGTTCCCTGATTTACTGTCAGAAGTAGAAGACGATGCTGAGCAATTAGAGCAGCAAGACGTCACTATCATCGGTGCTGGCCCTGCAGGTGTGGCTGCAGCCATTTATACAGCGCGTAAAGGCTTAAAAGTTACAATGGTCGCTGATCGTATCGGTGGACAGGTAAAAGACACGCAAGATATCGAAAACTTGATTTCAGTACCGCTAACCAATGGTACAGATTTATCGACTAACTTTGTTAAGCACTTGGCTGAATACAACATCACGCTAAAAGAGCATGTGAGCGTTAAAGAAATTGGCGAAACTGAAGAAGAGAACTACAGTATCCACCTAAATACTGGTGAGACTTTTAATACTCGTAGTATCATCTTGGCGACAGGTGCTCAGTGGAGAAAGCTCGGTGTACCAGGTGAAGAAGAGAATATAGGTAAAGGCGTGGCTTTCTGTGCGCATTGTGATGGCCCATTCTTCAAGGGTAAAGACATCTCAGTGATTGGCGGTGGTAACTCAGGCGTTGAAGCAGCACTAGATTTGGCAGGTATCGTCAATCACGTTACTGTCCTCGAGTTCGCTGATGAGTTAAAAGCTGACCAAGTACTGATCAATAAAGCCAAAGAGAAGACCAACATTGAGTTCATTACTGGTGCAGCGACACAAGAGATCAAAGCGACTGATGGCAAAGTATCGTCTATCGTCTACCAAGATCGCAGCACAGGTGAGACTCATGAGCGTGATTTATCAGGGGTGTTTGTACAGATTGGTTTAGTACCAAACACTGGATTCATCAAAGGCTTTGTTGATCTAAACCGCTTTGGTGAGATCGAAATCGATGAGCGCTGCCGTACAGATCGTAAGGGTATCTTTGCATGTGGTGACGTAACCACTGTGCCATTTAAGCAGATTAACATTGCGATGGGTGAAGGTAGTAAAGCGGCATTGTCAGCGTTTGAATACTTGGTCATGCAGTAAGTTATTCGGTTTAGTTTCAGTATAAAAGGCCACCTCGGTTGAGGTGGTTTTTTTATGCTATCGCATAAATACGTCTCTATAGAACAAACCCTAATATTTAGGAAATAGCCACTTGCGTGAGCCAATAACGTGATTTCACTCAGAAAATATCAGTATTTACGTTACAAATTCGACATTTGCATTACAAACTCGTGTTGTTGATGCAATAATGTATGCAATAAAACCTATCATAGCGTCATGAACTATAAGGAAAATAGGCATGGAATACATTGAAGCTTTTTTCGCCCTAATCGGGGATCTAACGTGGGGCTGGGCGCTCGTGCCTATGCTAATTATCTTTGGTTTATTATTTACCATCGTAGGTAGGTTCGCTCAGTTTAGATATTTTAAACGTATGTTCCGTGTGTTCAAAACGGATGAAGTAGGAGACGACGGAATTTCTGCTCGTCAGGCGTTGCTCGTTTCTATCGGTGGACGTGTGGGCGGCGGTAACATTGCTGGCGTTGCTGTTGCCATCTCTTTAGGAGGACCGGGAGCGGTATTCTGGATGTGGGTTGTGGCCTTAATTGGCATGATGACCAGTATTGTCGAGTGTAGCTTAGCGCAGCTTTATAAGCGTAGAGATAATGATGGTAACTTTCGCGGTGGCCCTGCGACGTATATTTTACATGGGTTAGGTAAAGACTATCGCTGGCTCGCCGTCATCTATGCGATCTCGCTACTACTGTCTTTTTCTATCGGGTTTGTGGCGTTCCAGGGCAACACGGTAGCAGGCTCAGCGCTTGAAAGCTTTGGAATTGACCGTTGGATAACGGGTGTAGTACTGGTAATTGCAGGTGGATTTATTGTCTTTGGCGGTATTCAGCGCATTGCAAAAGTAGCCGACGTTGTCATTCCTGTTATGGCATTAATCTATATCAGTATGGCGCTTATTATTATTGCGTTTAACTTTACAGAACTGCCTGCACTGATGGTAATGATTGTCAAAAATGCATTTGGCATTGAGTCTGTCGTGGGCGGTGGTATTGGTGTGGCAATTGAGCAAGGTATGAAGCGTGGTTTATTCTCTAATGAAGCAGGTCTAGGTTCTGCGCCTAATATTGCCGCCACTGCTTACGCCACTCATCCTGTTAGTCAAGGTATCTCGCAGTCACTGTCTGTGTTTATTGATACGATAATCGTATGTAGTGCCACCGCATTTATGATTTTACTGAGCGGCGTATATCAACCAGGTGCTGAAGTCGATGGTATTGTACTGGCACAGCAAGCGCTAACGACCCAGCTTGGGGATTGGGCGCAGTATATCTTGACCATATCGATATTGCTATTTGCCCTAAGCTCTATTATGTACAACTACTACATGGGTGAAAATGCCATTAACTTCTTGATCAAAAAGAATATCAAAATGGCGACTCTGATTTTGCGAATTGTTGTGATTGCGGTATTATTCTTGGGCGCAGTGGCTCCTGCAGCAACCGCAGTGTTCTTCTTCGCTGATCCGTTGATGGGCGTGCTAGCGCTAGCAAACTTATTGGCCTTGATAATGTTATTTCCACGAGCTAAGCGTCTACTTGACGACTTTGCAAGTCAGTTAAGATCAGGGGTTAAAGAGCCGTTATTTGATGCACAAGAGTATGAAAAGTTGGATCTCGATTTGAGCGCATGGGGCAAAAAAGCAGTAAAAGAAGCGTTAGACCAAAAACAGTAGTACCCGTACGCTTTACTTGTCATGAAAGAAAAAACCACTTTAGCTAAGCTGAAGTGGTTTTTTTATGCAAGATATTATTTATGCCTAAAATGAATGGTTATTCGCCAAAATGCCAGCTATCGATATTATCTTGCCTGCTTCATCTTCTTCAATAATACGAGTCTCTGTCAGTGCTGATTGTTGCCACGCTTGTATGTGTGGATGATTTAACATAGTTTGGCAATACTGCTTGGTAAGTGGCTGCAAAGTAATATTAGATGCATCAGCATAAGTCTGTAATCGCAGCACCACTGGAGCAAAAAACACATCGGATGCTGTGAAATCTCCGAATAAGAAACTGTCTGCTGAGCGAGTTTTTAAACAATCGTCAAAGATGTCTTCGATACGAGTGATATCTGCTAAGCAAGCGCTACTTGGTTGTATCTTAGCCGTTGCTCGTATATTCATCGGCATCTCGTTACGAATACCTGTCAGTCCTGAATGCATCTCAGCCACGATGCTTTGGCAATAGGCGCTATTTATTCTACTTTGATTATTATTGCGTTTTTCAGCGTTAGATTTATCAATACCTGTCCAAATATCAATACCTGTCCAAATATCAATATCCGTAAAGTACTCATTAGCATGCATAGCAATAGCTAAGGTGTCCCAAACGGTTACTTTATTATCTTTTTCACCATAGACTAAAATAGGTACTTTACCCGTTGGTGAATGTGCTTCGAGCGTTGGACGTGCTGATGGATGAAACAATTCAACAAGCTGCTCATCAAAATCAATATTGAATGCTTTGAGCAATAGCCACGCTCGTAGCGACCAAGATGAGTAGTTCTTATTACCAATAATTAATAGCGGTTTTTGCATCATAGAGTCCTATTAAGCGATAACAGTAGCATTTTATTATGTACTCAATGTTGAGTATTGACCAGTCTATAACCCGAGCTATATTTCTATCATTTAAATCATATTACAAAAAAACGCCCATCTAATATTTAGACGGGCACTTATTTAGAAGGACGCTTTTTATTTCTCGTACTTACTACAATCAGTTCTTGTTTTTGATTAGGAAAATAACAGGCAGCACACCGTACAAAGCAGCAGGCAGCGCAATAACAGGCAGTGTGCTCACGCCCATGATGATAGGCGCTAAGGTAATAGCCGTCGTGCTATTTTGGATACTGGTTTCTATCGAGATGGTTTTGGTATCAAACCAGCTAAGCTTTAGGACTTTAGAAATTAAGATGCTAATAGCGAATAAAATAGCAATGATAAAGATAAGTTCTAAACCAATTTGAGTGAACTGTGATTGTAGTAGTTGCCAGTTGGAGGCAATAGCAGCAAAGACAATTAGTACAAAAAATATGCTAGCCAAGCCGTTTAGAAGACTGCTGCGACGTACCATAAAGTCAGTAAACCTGTGGCGAGCAAGCATACCAAGAGATACGGGCAATGTGGTCAATAAGAACATGACTAGGCCAATCTTTATCGCGCTAATAGAGTTTGCCTGATCTTTCATAAAGTGATCAAAAGCCAGGGTGATTAAAATGGGCAATGTAATGACCGATAGTATACTGACCACACCAGTCAACGCGATAGAGAGCGCGACATTTCCTTTGGCATAGTAGGTCAGCATGTTGCTAGTGACGCCGCCGGGACAAAAACTAATCAGCATAATCCCAAAAGCGATCGCTGGTGGCGGAGCCGTTACTAACACGACTGCTAGCGCAACCAACGGTACCAACACAACTTGATTGATTAAGCCGACAAAGAACGCTTTTGGATATTTGGCAATGACCTTAAAATCACTCAGTTTTAGCCCTGCTCCTAGAGTGAACATAATGTAGGCAAGTGCTAGTGGCAGTAATGCTAGCGCGGTATTATTCATCAAACATTCCTTGTAAAACTAAAATGCCATATCAAGATGGCGTTTTGAAAGTAAATAGCAGCGAGGTGACCTTGTCACCATACAGCTGCTCACATTCCATGTGTTTAGGTATTTAATCGTCTAGCTATTTAGGTGTCTCAACCACCAAGCTAGATCAAGCCTATCAAGTGATAATAGCGGTATTACGCTCGTATAGTAACCCACTTGTCGTGACTATTGAGGTTGGTCGAGGTTGTTGGTAGCTATCGGGAAATGATTAGGCAGTGACTAGGTAGTGATTGGGCTGTTTGTGGCTAATGACGCTTTGAGCATAATGATAATCGCAGTAAAAAGCCCACAAGATTCTGTGGGCTAAATACGCTAACTTTCTAGTCTGTTCATGCTGCACTAGTCGTCTAGTAAATCCATTTGCTTAGCGGCTTCATAGATACCGTTTGAGCGGTTACCCGTGCGGCAAAAAATCAGCATTGGCTGCTCAGCTTGATTAAAGAAATCTGCAAACGTTTCAACGTGAGTTTGATTTAGCTCATTACCTGCAAAAGAAATCTCTTTATAAGCAAGACCAGCTTCTTTGGCTGCTGCTTCGATTTCGGCACTGGTTGGCTGATTTGGCTCTTCACCATCAGGACGGTTATTAATAATGGTTTTGAAACCATTCTCGGCAATCATAGGCACTTGGTCAGGCGTGATTTGTCCGGTAAAGCTAACTTCATGGCTCATAAGAGCTCCTTTTTTTATTGGTGTTGTTGGGTGTATAAAACGTGTTAGTTCGAGCGACGGTTGTTGTTATAACAGACCTTGCATCAATGCGCTTTGGTACAGTAGTTTGGCGCGTGCCCCAGTACCGCAAAACATTAATATAGGCTTGGGCATTGAGTGATAGAAATCGGCAAACTGCTCGACCGTCAGCATACTTAAGCGCTCATCATCAAACGGCAGATGCTGATACGCTAGGTTTGCCTGTTCGGTAGCCGTTGCCAAATCGCAGCTATTAGGCTGTGTCTCAATTTCGGCATCTGGGCGAATATTAAGCACTGAGCGATAACCAAGCTCAGCAATCTTAACGCATTGGCTTGGGTATATTTGCTTATAAATTGTTAAATCATCGGTCATAAAATAGGTTCAGTTATATTTGTTAAGATATATTTATTATTGAAGGTTGGGCTAAGAATATCAAAGGACTATAAATCAGCATTTTTTAGGTCGATTTCTAGGTTAATTGATTCCCTATTTAGTGCGTCTAGCATAACACAGGCGCTATCATAGCGATATTGTGTTGTAGGCGACAATAGTAATTGAGGTTGAGTGAAATTAATGTCGCAGCGATTTTATTGTGGTCAAACTATAGCTTACTTTAACGCATCGACAGCATCTAAGGTACTCAGATAGACTTGCCCTGATAGCTCGCTAATCAATGGGGTGTGACCGATGATGTCCATCACAGGACCTTTGATAAAGCTAAAATGTAGGCGCTTATTCTGTAATGCTAACTCGTGGTTTAGGGTGCAAAGCATTTCTTGAGCGGTCAGATCTATGTGATTGACGGCGGCCATAATCAATATGATTTCATTGGCATCGGGATATTGCTGCATGGCATTGAGGATGCGTCGATGTACAGATTCACTATTACCAAAGAACAGACTCTCATCGATACGCAACATCAATAAGTTGTCAAAAGTTACGACGTCATGGCGATTGATATTACGAAAATGTCCTGTACCGCCCAATTGCCCAACGACAGCCACATGTGGCTTACTCGACTGCCAGATGAGACTGGCGAATGACACCATGAGACCAATGACCAGCCCCGTGTTTAGTCCAAATATAAGTACACCGACAAACGCAGCCAAAAAGCTAGCACCATCTAAGCGATCGCGCTGCCATGCAGATTTCAACGTCGCAATATCTATTAGGCCAATGATGGAGGCCATGATGGTTGCGCCTAATAGTGCATAGGGTAGAGGGGCTAACGCATTGCTAAAGGCTATGAGTGCGGCAACCATTACCAGTACGGTAACGAGACTGGCAAGTGGTGTCTTCGCGCCTGAGTCGGCATTGATAGCCGTACGCGAAAAGCCACCCGCAACCGCAAAACTTTGGAACAGTCCACCAGATAGATTGGCCAGCCCAAGTCCAGTCAGCTCGCGATTGGCATCAAAGCTCTCACCACGCAATCGGGCATAGGTGCTGGCAACTGAACTGCTCGATACAAATACGATCAGTGCCATCAATCCTGCGGTTGGCAAGAGCTTCAGTGCCTCTTGTAGGTCTGAGATATGCGGTAATGTAAAGCTCGGTAGACCTTGTGGAATACGACCGATGGTCGCGACACCATATGTGCTCCAATGCAGTGCCATACTGAGTACGATAGCAATGCCAAGTAAAATAAGCGGGAATAAGCGCTCTGCCCATTTGGCATATGACGATGATAGCCACGTCTGCCATATCCATTCACTTGCATAGCGATTGGCAACCAATAGTGCAAATGCGGTAATACCGATCGCTAAGGTCAGTGGATGCAGCTGGCTGGCATAGCGTTGCATGGTAGATAGATACCCAATCAGACTATTGCCAGTGACTGGAATGTCTGTCAGATATTTGAGCTGACTGACAAATATAAGGACTGCTGCACCGCTGACAAACCCTGCAGACACACCGCGACTGATAAACTGCATGATCCAGCCAAGTTTTAATCTGCCTGCTATCCACAGCAGTGCGCCTACCATTAGTGCCAATAGGCTGGCCATCAGTGCATACTGTTCAGTGCCTTGCTCGGCATAAGGCAGTAAGCCACTGGCGGTCATGATGGCGGTAATGGCAACAGGTCCTACGGCTTGCACGTTGCTAGAGCCGAGCCAAGCATAAACGAGGACAGGTACGATCGCTGCATATAGACCATAGACAGGCGGCAGTCCTGCCAATACGGCGTAACCTAGGCTCTGCGGTATGACCAACACGCCCACCACTATGCCTGCGACGAGATCAGTCGGCAACGCTGAGAGCTGGTATTGACGCAGCCAAGCTGGAATCAGACGAGCGACGATAGAGGACATATCAATCACCACAGTAGATAGTACAAATAATTATGCGAGGGCGGCGTTATTCTGCTTTGGCACAAAAACGTTGATACAGCAGATCGAGTACAGCTAGCGCATCTTCGCTTGCGATACTATAGTAAATTTGCTTACCTTCGCGGCGTGTGGCGACCAGCTCGTCTTTACGCAATATACCCAGTTGCTGCGATAGGCTCGGCTGTCCAACCCCGACCAAATCCTCAAGCTCACCGACACAATATTCGCCTTGGGTCAATTGACAAAGAAGAAGTAGGCGATCAGGGTGTGATAGCGACTTTAGTAGTTGGCTGGCTTGTAGCGATGCTTGCTGCATTTGCTTGGCAAGATCGGCAGGTACTAAATCTGCAGTATCAGATGACCCATCGTCAGTGGGACTGCGAGTAGGTGTACCTTCGGCTGAAATAGAAGTAGTCAGAACAAATTCCTTACATTAGAGGGTAACAAATACCATGATTTTTTGAGCAATATATAGTTGATTATCAATGATATCACGCCACATAGCAAGTTATCATTAATTACATTATATAAATTGATAAATTGTATGGTGGTTGTTATATTGGTGGCATCAGATAAGTCGTAGGAACGCATTATATACGACTGAATATCATACTTAAGGGTTAATTAAAGATAAAAATCCCTATGACCAAAATATGTATAAATAACTTATGTATAAATAATCAAAGAGGCCGCCATGCAAGTTCATTCTTTTTTAGATAGCGATACAGAAACCTATACCCACGTACTTGCTGATACCGAGCAAAGATTATGCGCCATTGTCGATCCTGTATTGAACTTCGATGCTAAGTCAGGCAGAACCAATACCAGCAGTGTCGATGAAGTGATTGAGTTTGTACGTGAGCAGGATTGGACGCTCAAGTACATTATCGAGACCCATGCGCATGCAGATCATTTATCAGCGGCCATCCATGTAAAAGAAAGCCTTGGCGGACAACTAGTCATCGGTCAGCATATCACCGAAGTACAAAAAATCTTTAAGCAAATTTTTAACTTTGACACGAGTTTCCGCACTGATGCCAGCCAGTTTGATATTTTGACAGACGAAGGCGAGACCTTAGAGCTTGGCAACATTACTATCACTGCGATGTATGTACCCGGACATACGCGTGCCGATATGGCCTATCTAGCCGCTGATGATGAAAAAACAGTGGTATTCGTTGGAGATACATTGTTCGCACCTGATGTCGGTACAGCGCGCTGCGATTTTCCTGGCGGCGATGCCAAAACGCTTTATCAGTCTATTCAAAAGCTGCTAGCACTTCCTGAAGATACGGTCATGTATCTGTGTCATGATTATCCAAGCAAAGGCCGTCAGCATTGCCCAACGACGACAGTAGCCGCCCAAAAACTAGAAAATATCCACGTCAAGGACAGTATAAATGAAGCAGAGTTTGTGCAGATGCGTGAGCGCCGCGATGCGACTCTAGATATGCCTCGCCTTATCATTCCCGCAGTACAAATCAATATCGATGCAGGACATTTCCCCGAGCCAGAAGACAATGGTACGCGCTATCTGAAAGTTCCGATCAATGTCCTTGGTGGATAAGTTAAACAGTTTAATAACTGAAGATGATTACCTAATGCAGCCCTACGTAAGTATCGTATGATTGATATCTATAAGAATGCTAACCTGTAGACTGTCCATTTCTAGATGCTATATATGACCACCTGCAGGCGCTAAGGGCGGCAATAACTGGAGAGAGCAATGAACCCTTACGAGCGCTATGTGTTGCCAAAGATGATAGATATTGCCTGTAGTACGGGTAATGTGATGAAAGCGCGTTCTAAAATTATTCCGCAAGCGCTCGGTAAGGTGTTGGAGATCGGCATTGGTAGCGGTCTGAATTTACAGTTTTATGATGCTAATAAAGTCTCTTCTATCATCGGTGTGGATCCAGCAGCTCAGATGCAGTCGCTGGCCCGTGAGCGTGCAGCTAACATTGGCATTCCAGTTGAGATGGTAGCCGTCGATGTACAAGGTATCCATGCCGATATGGATCAATTTGATACGATTGTGATGACTTTTACCTTGTGTAGTATTGATGATCCAGTAGCGGCGCTTCGAGAAATGGCGCGCGGGGTAAAACCTAACGGTCGCTTACTATTTTGTGAGCATGGACTGGCACCAGACTCTTCTGTTGAACGTTGGCAGCATCGATTGACGCCTTTTTGGAAACCTATAGCGGGAGGATGTCATTTAGATCGCGATATTCCGGCGCTTATCAGAGAAGGTGGTTTTGCTATTGATGAGTTGAGCGAAGCGTATTTGCCCGGTCCACGACCGATGAGCTATGTGTATAGCGGTGTGGCACAGCAACTGGCATAAAGGATAAGCCCAATTAACTATGCTAAAATTATTCATGTAATCAATCAACGTAAATAGCTTTTATATAAAAGAGTTCATGAATAGTATTTGAAATAACAAAATAATTAGAATAGGAATTAAATAATGAGTGAGCAAAGTTTTCATCTAGTATGCCCACATTGCCAAGCAACCAACCGTGTACCTGCTGCACGATTAAGCGCTGCGCCAAAGTGCGGTAAATGTGGTCAGCCATTATTGACTGCCAGTCCGCATGAGTTCAATGCGCAAACAGCCAATAAGGTTATCCAAAAGAACGATGTTCTGACTATCGTAGATTTTTGGGCGAGTTGGTGTCAGCCTTGTATTATGATGGCGCCAGAGTTCAAGAGCGCGGCTAGTCAATTGCCACAAGTGGTCTTTGCCAAAGTCCAAACGGATAAGTACGAACAGGCGGCCGCTCCTTATAATATTCGCAGCTTACCAACGATGGTTGCTTTTAGAAATGGTAAAGAAGTAGCGCGACAGTCGGGCGCGTTACCAAGTCATCAAATCCTCCAATGGGTGCAAGGCTTACAGTCTTAATAATAATCAGACTAGATTGACTCTTCTCCAAGCTATCTATCCAAGCGCTCATGTTTTCTTATAAAAACCGTAGCAATAAAAAAGCCAATATGCGATCTGCATATTGGCTTTTTGCTATTTCATGTACTATTTTATGGTGTCATACACTATCTTAGTCGTGCAGATAGCCTTGCATTTGCTTAAACTTACTCACCATAAATCTTGATGCCATTGGCAAAGCTACAACGTTGAATGCGTGCCGATTGGACAATTGCATCACGCTCACCGTAGAGACGCGATAATTTTGCATCACGTGCTTTGGTATTGTTGCTCTTGCCTAGACCAAAGCTGATATTCGGCGAGATACCCCAGCGTCCTGCAGAGACGCCAACACCGACGCCTGATGCCGATAGGGTCGATTGCTCATTGCGAGCCGCTTCGACATAGCGGTTGACGCGAGTGTACTCTTGGCTAAGTGCTTGGCAATTATAATTTTGATAAGTACTTGGCGGTACATATTGAGGGGTGATGTTACCAGTAGAGGCACAACCTGAGAGCGCAAAAATGCCAGCTAGTAGTGTCGCTGTCGTAAACGTTTTCATAATGGCTCCAGTGGCTAAGTGATTGTATTTATATCTATTTAAGATAGCAAAAATAGCGCAATTAAGATATTGAAAATCCGTCGATGATGAAAAATTTTCGTATCATGTCATCAACATATCGACAGCTTTCTAAAACGGTTGCTTATTAAAACAGAAAATCGCTTATTAAAATAAGTTTGCTGGTTTGGCAAAGGCAAGTATGACGATCCCGATATAGGCAACGGCAGCAATAAGGATACCTGTTTTTCTTTGCACAGGTGTCGCATCAACCTTAAACGCTTTGATACTTGAGCTAATAGCAGCGATAAGTAAAATGATTTTGGCAAACACCCACTGGACAGGAGCGTTGGCACCCATCAATTGCATTAGCATCATCGCACCTGACAGGATAAGCAGGGCATAGATAATATGCGTGGCTATTTTGACCACACGTGGTGCGCGGCGGTCTGCGCTGAGTACTAAGTAACTTTGATATAAAAATAGCACAACAGTCAGCGCTGCCATCAGCATATGTAGATGTTTCATTGAATATTGCTCCCTCTAAAACTGCAGTATATAGGCTAATTTAAAATATGTAGTTGCGATTCAAACATAATCGGCTATTTGTTTTGACCAGCACATAATGGACTCGCAGGGCTTTGACCTTGCCATTCTGTCGGAGTATAGGCATGGATAGCGAGGGCATGTACTTGACCGCCTTGTGAAGTGAGCAAAGGCGTGACTAGGCCATATATAAGCTGATGACGCCCGACCAGTCGTTTGCCTTCAAATGCATCACTAACGATAGTGAGCTTAAAGTGGCTTTCTTTACCTTCAAAATAACCGGCATGCGATATTGACTCATTAATCAGTTCAATATGCTGCGGCACAAGCGCTTGTAATTCGGCATGAAGTGCGTCGGCAGTAGGTGTGGTACTCATAACAATCCTTCAATGTATTTTGTGCAATTTGATTGGGCAATCTGCAAATAATATTTATCGGTATTATAACAGACAGGGTAGGCGGGATAGCGTGCGATTGCCAAATCGCCTAATTGCAAACACTGCTGATTACAGTGCTTATCAACTACAATGCTTGTCAATTATAAAACCTGCAATGTCTGGCTATAACTAAAAAAGCAAAGCACAACGCTTTGGCTGTACTTTGCTTCTATGATATCTAAACAAGCGCTGCTAAAGCATAAAGGTAGCTAATTCTCTACTTATTAGCGACGCGACTGTTGATATAGAGGCGTAACTTTTGGCATCAATGACTGTAACTCTGCGATACGGCTGCTGCTCGTTGGGTGAGTGCTGAGGAATTGTGGTGGCTCACCTTGGCTGGCTTTTTGCATTTTTTGCCACAGTGTAACAGCCGCCTGAGGGTTATAACCTGCACGTGCCATCAGCTCAAGACCGATCTGATCGGCTTCGCTTTCCTGAGTGCGACTGTGGGGTAGGCTCAAGCCTAAATTACCAGCAGTCCCTGCTAACTCAGCCTGTCCTTGTGATAGGCCAAATATACTGGCAGCCAGACCGATACCAGTTTGGGTTGCATACTCGCGTGATAGACGCTCACGTGAATGCTCACGTAATGCATGAGATATTTCATGACCCATGATGGCAGCAATCTCATCATCAGTGAGGTTCAGACGATCGATGATGCCTGAATAAAACATAATCTTACCACCCGGCACCACAAATGCATTTAGATCATTAGACTTGATGGTGTGTACTTCCCATTGCCACTTGGCTGCATCTGCGCGGTAGACGCCAACTTGACCAACTAAGCGATTCGCAATATTTTTCAAGCGGTTTAGCTGAGCGGTATTCGTATCTAGCACACCTTTTGATTTTGCGTCTTGTATTGTTTTGGCATAGCTTTGAGCAGATAGTGCCAATACTTGCTCACTAGACACTAATAGCAGCTGCTGACGATCAACACCAACTGCGCCAGAATTGGTAGTGCTGGTACAACCAGTTAAAGTCAGTGCTGACAATGAAGCGGCCATCACTGTCGTGGTTAATAACTTCTTCATAAAAATATCCTCTCTATAAGATGGAAAAACATAAAGTCAAACAAGTTAAAAAATAGTGCAGCAGATGTTGGAGTCGTGTTTATTAATCTTTTAGTAGTGCTCATTCATCCGCTTAAACAGTAAAAGTTTACCTTAACTGCCATTGGACATAAGTATAATAATGTTAACCACCTAAAACCAAGATAGGAAAAGTAACAATAAAGCGTATGATTGTAAGTGCGATATCTTTTTATTAGAGTGAAAATAGTGAGTTTTTCCTTTATCGATTGTCTTATGACCGTTATAAAGCTAAGGGAAGTAAAGCTCAGACTTAAATTTCTATAATTAATGTGAAATATTTTTCATTTAGCTAAAATTAATTCCTGTTTTTAAATCAATTGCTTATGTTTGTTTATCCGATAAAAAAGGCATTTAGCTAAAAATATTAGAAATAAATTCTAAAAAAGGTATTGACACCCGCAGAATATTTGCTAAAATAGCCAGCCTATCGAGACGGAGTAGTTGTTAACAACGCTACGGATTGATACTAAGCGGGAATAGCTCAGTGGTAGAGCATAACCTTGCCAAGGTTGGGGTCGAGAGTTCGAATCTCTTTTCCCGCTCCAAATATGGCTTGAAAAAGCGCAAAAAGCCTCACTTCACAGTGAGGCTTTTTTTTATGTGTAAAATCTGTCCTAAGTCAGCAAATAGTGAAAACATAGAAAGCAAAAACTAGAGCTAACTATAAATAGGACAGAAGTTATCAACATTTAGTATTTAAGAATAGATGCGCACACCAGAATACCTGAACGAATTAAACTTCTCGGCAACATAAGGGCATCCAATGCCACCAAAACCCCTCACATTAATCAGTGCCAAGCTCGCCTTTATCATATCCGCCATCGTCATCGGTATCATGGGTATCACCATGATCGGCTTTGGCTGGGTGCCTCATCTGTCTCTTATCTTGGCTATCTGTGTGCTACTGGCTATCGGTATGTATAAAGGGCTCAGCTTTGATGACATGCAAGCGCAAATGGCCTCAGGTGTCATGCGTGGTATTGGTGCCATCTATTTGTTCTTCTTTATTGGACTGATGGTGGCGGCTTTGATGATGTCGGGTGCGATTCCAACGCTTATGTATGTAGGCTTTCAGCTGATCTCACCTGAGTACTATTACATTTCTGCCTTTATCTTAACCTCTATTATTGGTATTGCTTTGGGTAGTAGTTTGACGACTGCAGCAACGCTTGGCGTAGCGTTTATTGGTATGAGTAATGCGTTTGATGCCAATGTTGCGATAGCGGCAGGGGCAGTAGTATCAGGCGCGTTCTTTGGCGATAAGATGTCGCCTTTGTCTGATACTTGTACGATTGCATCCTCTGTTGTCGGTATTGATCTGTTTGAGCATATTCGCAATATGATGTATACGACAGTACCTGCATGGATACTGACGGTTATCTTGTTTTGGATGTTCTCAGGACAGACAACTAGTGCTGATCTGAGTCAAGTAACCATATTGCAAGGTCAGCTGATAGACAGTGGTTTGGTACATGGGTATTCAGTACTGCCTTTTGTGGTATTGGTCGGATTGGCACTGTTTCGGGTCAATGCGATTTATACGATTATCTGTACTATTGCCGCGGCACTGATCATTACTTATGTGCACAGTTCACCAAGCTTTGGTCAATTGGGTGGTTACTTGTTTGCAGGCTATGCCCCTGCTGAGTCATTAGAGCTAGGGGAAGTAGGTGGTATGCTGTCACGTGGTGGTGTACAGAGTATGTTCTTTACTCAGGCGATTGTGATACTAGCCCTAAGCTTAGGTGGTCTATTAACGGCACTAGGTATTCTGCCAGCACTGCTATCTGGTATTAAGGACACATTGACGACTTCAGGACGAGCTATCTTTGCAGCCGCGATGTCTGCATTGAGCATTAACGTGCTGATTGGTGAGCAGTATTTGAGTATTCTACTGTCGGGTACGGCCTTTCGGTCGACGTTTGAGCGCTTACACTTGCATCCTAAGAATTTATCTCGGACGATTGAGGATGCAGGAACGGTGATTAATCCATTGGTGCCTTGGAGTGTGTGCGGGGTATTTATCAGTCAGGCGCTAGGGGTGCCGGTATTAGACTATTTACCTTATGCATTCTTCTGTTATTTGTCACTGCTGCTGACGCTGCTATTCGGGTTTACGGGGCTGACGATTAGTCGGGTTAAAGAGGGGACGGCGCCCCAAAATCAATAGCAATTGATATCGTTAAGGATAATAAGAGTGTTGATTAATACTGATCCCAGTACGGATTATCACCGAATTGCTCGGCAATAAAATCAATCAAGTAACGACAACGCTGCGACAAAAAACGATTCTTTGGATAAACAGCATAAGCGGTTAGGGTTGGCAATTGATAGTGTTGGAAGACAGGTACCAGCTCGCCCAGCGCCAGTTGTTTATAAGCAATAAAAGTCGGCACAAAGGTAATGCCATGTCCTTTGACTGCCAAATCTACTAAGAACTCACCATTGGTGGCTTTGATTTTGGCATCTATCGTACGATGATGACTTCTGCCTTCAGTATCCACCAAGTTTATACTATTGGTTTGACCGAGACTGTATTGCAAAAGCGCATGGTTGTCTAAATCGTCTAGCGTCTCAGGCATGCCCATTCTTGCCAAATAATCGGGACTGGCGCAAATCACACAACGAATCAATGCCAATTTTTTTGCTTGATAGCTAGAATCTTGTAGCTCGCCGATTCGAATAGCCAACTCATAACCTTCTTCAATCAAATCGATACGTCGGTCAGAAAAATCCAGATCGAATCTCAGATTGGGATGTTTATTGGCGTATTTATCAATCACATCGTTTAGATGCATGAGTCCAAAGGACAACGGCGCTGTCATTTTTAGCGTACCTTCAATACGCATAGGAGCGTCAGTAGCATGCTCATTGACAGCGTCAACCGCACGCAAGATATTATTCACTTGCTGATAATATTGCTCACCAGCTTGCGTCAATTTAGATTGGCGGGTAGTACGGCTGATTAGTTGACTGCCTAAACGCTCTTCCAATTCTTTAAGTCGGCGACTGACGGCTGATTTTGCAATATTTAACTGCTCAGCAGCCTTGGTAATACTACCTGCCTCAACAATGCGTACAAACATCGCCATGTCTTCTAATTGACCCATTATCGATGCCTCATGATTGTTCTTACACCAAGAACTTATACTTGTGATTATTGCTGTTTATCCCATGCTAGTCAACGCCTATAATCGCGCTATTCTCTACTTAGAGACATGATTAAACACACTTTTGGAGCATTATTATGGACAAGTTACAGCAATTGGGCGCACCGCTCGGTCGTCTATTATTATCAGTCATTTTCATCTTTGCAGGCATTGGTAAAATCACAGATTATGCGACTACTCAAGGCTATATGGAATCAGTAGGTGTGCCTGGTATGTTATTACCATTGGTAATCGCGTTTGAGGTACTAGGTGGTATTGCTGTCTTGCTAGGTTATAAAGCTCGCCCAATCGCTTTCTTGTTTGCTGGGTTTAGCATCGTGTCAGCTATTATTTTTCATCAGTTCTGGACTGACGAATCACAGATGATCTCATTTATGAAAAATATTTCGATCGCAGGTGGGTTTTTGATGATTTTTGCTCATGGTGCGGGTGTTTACTCAATAGACAGTAAGCGATAAACAATAAGTGGCTGAGTTACCTCTTATACGTTTACGAAGAACAATCATAAAGGGGTAGTTTCAAATAAAGAGCGTCATGTACATTTTCACAGGAAATTTCAACAGCAGACAGTTTTTTATATAAGCATAATTTAAAGTAATTTATATACAGTTAGCTATGCTAATATATGTAAAAAATCTATGTTACGTTAGAACTGCTCCGATTGTTCTACAAAACAGAATAGTTAATTGCATTTAGCGTTGTTTATCTATGTAGAATTAATAATTATAATAAGCCCATTGTTTAAATAGATTAATCGATAATAAGTATATAGAGGATTAATCTGTTGATAGCTAAGGACGAATTATGAAAACAATCTATCATGCAGCAGACTCACGTGGCGACGCCAATCATGGCTGGCTTAAAAGCAGACATACCTTTAGCTTTGCCAATTATCATAATCCTGAGCGTGTGGGGTTTGGTGCCTTACGCGTTATTAATGATGATTTTGTCATTGGCGGTCAAGGGTTTGGCAAACACTCGCACCGTAACATGGAGATTATCAGTATTCTTCTATCCGGCAAGCTCGCTCATGGCGATAGTATCGGCAACGAGGGCGTCATAGAAACTGGTGAGATTCAAGTGATGTCAGCGGGTACAGGCATTACCCATAGTGAAATGAATGGTGACGATGCAGAGGCTGTGAGGTTTTTGCAGATTTGGGTGATACCAAACAAAATGGATGTCGCACCGCGTTATCAGCAGGTACATATGGGCGATATAATGCGACCTAACGAGCTTAGCCAAGTGCTGTCACCTAATGCCGATGATGCAGGTGTTTGGATTCATCAAGATGCTTGGTTTAGCATGGGTGGTTTTGACGAAGGTATATCGCAAACTTATCAGTTAAATGACTCTAACAACGGTGTCTACGTATTTGTCATCAGTGGTGAAGTCGTGATAGATGGCCAAGTCCTGTCTATTCGTGACGGCCTTTGCATTTGGGATACTCAGAGCTTTACGATGGACGCAACAGTAGCTAGCCGTGTGCTAGTGATGGAAGTACCGCTATTTATGTAGTCATCGGATAGCAAAGTGCTTTATCAATTAAAGTACTCATACCAATAAATATTAACGCTAAAAATTACTCTTATTAATAACTATTTTACTAACAACGTGGAGAAACACTATGTCAGATTTAACAACATTACAGCAGCTTGCAGAGAAACGTCGTTCTATCTATGCGCTAAGCAACCAGCTACCAGTAGCTAATGACGAAATCGTAAAAATAGTTGAGCATGCTATTTTGCACACGCCATCGTCTTTTAACTCGCAATCAACGCGTATCGTTGTATTGTTCGGCGATGATCATCGTAAGTTGTGGGATATGACCGAAGATACATTACGCGAAATCGTTGGTGACGAAGAGAAGTTTAAATCGACCAAAGAGCGTGTCAATGGTTTCCGTAATGGTGCTGGTACGGTGCTATTTTTCGAAGATCAAGCAGTCGTCAGAGGCATGCAAGAAGCGGCGCCTTTATATGCTGATAATTTCCCAATTTGGGCAAGCCAAACCAGCGCCATGCATCAGTATGTTATTTGGACGGCACTTGCCAGTATCGATGTTGGCGCAAACTTACAGCACTACAATCCAGTAATCGATCAAAAAGTAGCTAGCGCTTGGGATATCGATAAAGACTGGACACTAAATGCACAATTGGTATTTGGAACGATTGAGCAGCCAGCGGGCGAAAAAGCATTCAAGCCAGTCGAAGAGCGTATGAAAGTGTTTGGTGCGTAAGATAGGGTAGTCTATTCCATATAGCCCTAAAATTTTAATAGCCCCAAAAGCTCAATAGTCCTAAAAGCTTATGTAAAAAAAGCGCCACTCAGTAATTGCTGGGTGGCGCTTTTTTATTGGCGACATTCTTTTGTTGAGGGTGAGAATTGTAGATTTTATCGAATAGCCTACAGCTAAGCTAAGTTCCTGAGCAAATTACGCAGAGATTGACAACTATTTACGCTGCATCAAACTATTAGCCACCCATGCTGGACCGATTAATAAAAACTGTAAATCCTTAAAGAAAGAAGGTTTTTTGCCTTCGATTTTATGACCAATGAACTGGCCAATCCATGCAACGACAAATACCGCTGCCCACGCTTTAAAGCCCCATGGCATCGCTGCCATCACTGATAGACAGATAAGAATAAACATCCCCATCGCTAAAAACAGTGGCGTAGATAAACGCATATAAAACAGTAATACCAATGCGCTTAGTACCAAGGTAAACCATACGGATAGCGACATGCCCATACCTAACAAGCTGACAAAGATGGTTGGCACACATAGCCAATGGATTTTCTTATTAATCAGGTTTTGGTGGCTGACCGCATACTCACTGAGCCACTGCTCAAGCGTGCGTTTGGACATTTTGGGTTGACGGGACATACTAACCTCCCTGTTAGTAAATAAGCTAAGTAACTCATACTCGCTAATGAGCTCGCTACTAATCTCAGTATAAATATGATTGTTCACATCAGTTGTAGCATTAATTGCGCCTGTCTACCATGTTATCTGATAGACGGCACAGTCAATTTCACGCGTACTATTGATACTATATCAGCAAGATTTTATTCAAACTCCCAAGGGTTCTTTTCTACAAGAAACACATTATCCTTGCTCGCTGCGATGCCATTCATAAAGGCCGATAAAGGCGTTTACTTGATACACCATAGTTTGAATAGCAAAGATATAGTTACCAGACATCAGATTCACAATGAGCCAGACAAAGTTGACGATAATCCACAACCACCAGTTAAATGAATAACGCAGAATCATAGCTGCCTGAGCAGTAATAGAAAGCACAAAGGCAATGACGTTAATCCAAAAGAAAGAGATAAATCCCAAAAACAGACTACTATCATCCTGTACGACCGCATAACCATAGCTTGCTAATAAGTCATTTACTGTAGGAAACAAGGCAAGACCAATAATAATAAATGCAGCGGTGATTAACCAAACAGCTTTACTTGCTGATTTGGGTATCATGTCGCCATCAGGGTCAGTATGCTTCGACCAATAAAAGATACCGTAAACATGGGTAAAAAAGTTAAATAGTGGAGCAAGCATCAAACCTACTGCGCCAGACGTTGCCTGTACGATGACTTCGCCTGCCGTTGCCCCCATACCAAAGCCATTGCCCATGACGTTTTTGCGAAATGATAGCGAGACCACGCAAACCAAACCAATGAATGAGACTGCTAAGTAAAACCAGTCAAGCGTGGTATGGTCTGTCGTGAGCCAAAAACCTGCGGATAAGGCAATGACACCGCAAATAAACCAAATGATAATCCATTGCATCGCCCATTTTCCGGTGATGTTGTCCAATAGCTGAATACGCATCGCTTTTCCCCTAAAGTAAATACTGATATCAATATAGTGCTAACTACCATGTGCTAGTTAAATAACGTGTGCTAGTTGAATAACATATGCTAGTGAATAAATTATTATAAATATGCTCAGTACAGTTTATGATTTTTTGCCATAGATATATTGATCAATCAATAACAATGCTTGCTGATAGCGAGCATCATAGTCAGGCTGATCAATCATATGCGGTGTAATATCGTGACGCGCAAAAATATCTATCAAGCGCTGCTCAAAGCGTCCACGCGCTTCAGGCGTACCCAAAGATCGCATACCATCATCAACCCATGGCGTATTGTTATCGAGCATGATGGTGTGGTCTAAACGAAACTCATCAATACAAGCAGCCACAAAGGGATGCGTGCGACCCTCATACTCTTCACAAAACGCTTGCGTAGTGACAAAGTCAGTATCAACGATGGTGATAGGGGCAGTTGCATTGGCTTTAGCTTCTCGGATTGCCTCAGCATGGTCGAGACAAATAGGACCATAATCACTATATTGCAGCCCAACCTCGCTACCACCCAAATCTGTACCGACATACAGACGTCCCATCTCTAGGGCAAAGCTGGCACCATAATAGTTGGCAAGCTTATGGACTAGCGTTGTCTTACCTGAGCTTTCACCGCCGACGATAGCGACAGTCTTGGTATAGTCGGCGCGTGCTTGCGGATGAAGTGCTGACCAATGGGCAACGGGATCACGCGCAATCGCATAAGAGTCAAACTCAGACTGTAGCGGCGTAGTAACGACTGGCAAAAGCAGCTGCTCTTGTATGTCATTGCGAGTGAGCGGATGGTTGTTCGCTATAAACAATACAGTCTCTGCTGATAGTGATAATGCATCCATTAAACGTTGTAATTTGGCATTACTAGCAGCGACATCGATACTGACATCATCGCTAGTGTTATACAGATGTTCGTGCAGCGGTAGCTCGATCTCATGAGTAGTATGGATATGAATAAATGGCAAGTCGGCACAGGCCATCTGTAGCCAACGCGCTTTGTCTTGTAAGGTGATAGTAAAATCTGGATGAGGCGATGGATGCGCCATAATGACGATATGCAAGGTTTTGGCTTGTCCTGCTGCATCCAATATGCTGCGCATCTGCCCTAAATGTAGGGGCTCGAAATGTCCAATCATCAATCCAGTGTCGTACATAGTTATCCTTATTATTTTTTATTTTAATCTCAGTGTTCTATGTCTATTCCAAAAAATACGGTCAATGCTGTCTAAGTTAGATAATCCAAACTAGACATCTATCAAGATCCAAATCAGAAATCTATTAAGAATCGTAATACCAACCACGTTCTTTACTTCTACTATTCTTCATAAAGGTATTCTTATCTAATAGTTGAGCACTGTCCTAGCTTTCATCATAGAATATCTGAAATATGAGTTGCTTATCAGCATGGTATAAAGCTTTTGGATGATTTGCAGGTGGGTTATTGTAAAAATAGGGTATATCGCACGTACACGGAATCGCACGTTTTTTAATTGAGGATTTTTTAACTGAGCAAAGTTGGTTAGCTAAAAGATTATTCAGACTATTAAAAGTTTCACTCAATTTTAGCGTTATAAAGCGAGCTTATCTCTTTGATTAAATTAAAAATAACAAGATATGTAAAGCTAAATTGCAAGGTTATAGCAACAAAGATGGTTCTGAAACATTTTGAAATAACTATTTAAAATCAGGGACTTGCAAGATGCTATGACAGATTAGGGTAAGCTTGAGTAGCATAAACTCACAAAGTACTGCTATACCTTCAACAGATAAATCCTGAATTATTGATATACTGATTCGTAAGTTAGCAAAGCAAGATAATGTTTTAGCTAAACACTTAAGATAACTAGAAATATAGAATAAAAAAATAGACAAGAATAGAAAATAGAGAGGTATTTGATTTGACTAAGTTAGCAAAATTACATCGCTCACCAAACAATCGCATGATAGCAGGTGTGATGGGTGGCATTGCAGAATATGCTGGTTGGTCGCCAACATGGGTGAGAGTATTATTTGTCATTATCTCATCGTTAAGCGCAGCAGTACCAGGCATTTTGATTTATATCATCCTATGGATAATTATGCCAAAAGCCAACAATCAGTCTTATCAATAATAGAATTCTGATAATTATTTTTAAAATTAGCTTTTTTAAAGTTAGGTTTTCTGAACCAGTTAAAGAGTCGAGTTTAAGTTAGACGTAGTTGCTAAAAACAGTAGACCTCCAAAAAATAAAAAGCCTGATCAATCAGGATGCCCAAGATACAATTTTCCTCCTGCCCGAATGCTAGCGCATTTGGGTATTTTTTTATTCATTATATTAGTGCGAATTCTATGATGATTTGCCTGCAAATACGCTATACAACCGAGGTTTTATGCTCACTATGCAAATTTAGTTGATGTAAATATGGATAAAATAGTCAATTTTTAGTAAGGTGAGCAGGCAGATAGAGTCGTTGCCGAATAGGTCGCGTGTGCGCTATCAGAGATTTATTTAATAATACTCATTTCACAGTGGCTTTACTATGAAAACCGAAACTATGACATCCCAAGCGATAACCCCGATGACCCAAGATAAAGACTCTCAACCGATGACTTTTCAAGATTTAATCTTAACTTTGCAAAATTATTGGGCCGATAAAGGCTGCGTTGTATTGCAGCCCTACGACATGGAGGTCGGTGCAGGTACTTTTCATACCGCGACGTTTTTACGCTCATTAGGTCCTGAGCGCTGGAATGCGGCCTATGTACAGCCATCACGTCGTCCTACTGACGGGCGCTATGGTGATAACCCGAACCGCCTGCAGCATTATTATCAGTTCCAAGTCGTGCTAAAGCCGAATCCACCTAATATCCAAGAGCTGTATTTGGACTCACTACGAGCCATTGGTATTGATCCATTGGTGCATGATGTGCGCTTTGTAGAAGACAACTGGGAATCGCCAACGCTTGGTGCGTGGGGACTTGGTTGGGAGATTTGGCTAAACGGTATGGAAGTCACGCAGTTCACCTACTTCCAGCAAGTCGGTGGTATCGAGTGCTTCCCAGTCACTGGCGAAATCACTTACGGACTTGAGCGCTTGGCCATGTATGTACAGGGCGTCGATAGCGTTTATGATTTGGTCTGGGCAGATGGTGAGTTTGGCCGTGTCACCTATGGCGATGTCTTTCATCAAAACGAGGTCGAGCAGTCTACGTATAACTTTGAGCACGCTGATGTGCCGATGATGGGTGAGATGTTTGATTTTTACGAGCAACAAGCAGACAAATTGGTCGATGCAGGATTGCCATTGCCAGCTTATGAGATGGTATTAAAAGCATCTCATGCGTTTAACTTGCTTGATGCACGCGGCGCTATTTCAGTGACTGAGCGTCAGCGTTTTATCCTACGTGTGCGTACGCTTGCTCGTAAGGTTGCCTTTGGTTATGTCGAAGCTCGTGCCAAATTGGGCTTCCCATTGGCTGATGAAGAGCATCGCCAAGCCGCGCTTGATAAGTATTTGCCAAAAGAAGACGTGTCAAAAGACAGCTTGGCAAAAGAAAATACTGACACTAACCAATCTACTAACGATAAATAGGAGCATCCCATGAGTACTATTCTATTTGAACTGGGGTGTGAAGAGCTACCTCCAAAGAGCCTAAAACCATTACGTGATGCACTACAAGCCAGTGTTACTGAGCAATTGACGGCAGCAGATATTACCTTTGATAGTATCAAAGCCTTTGCTGCTCCGCGCCGTCTGGCCATTCAGATTCAAGGTATTAGCGATAAGCAGCCTGATCGCACTGAGCAAAAACGCGGACCAGCGATTAAAGCAGCGTTCGATGCAGAGGGTAACCCAACACGTGCGGCCATGGGTTTTGCCAAAGGTTTGGGTATTGAAGCTAGCGAGCTTATAACGATTAATACCGATAAAGGTGACTATGTCGGTTTTGAGCAGACTATCCGTGGTCAAGCGACAACTGAGTTACTGCCTGCTATTTTCCAAACCGCGCTAGATAATTTGCCAATTGCTAAGCGTATGCGCTCAGGTGCTAGCCGTAACGAGTTTGTGCGTCCAGTGCAGTGGGCAGTATTGATGCAGGATGGTACTGTCATCGATGCCACTATCCAAGGTCATCAGACTGGTACGCAAACGCGTGGTCATCGCTTCCACAGCCCTGACTACCATAACATTGCTCATGCCAATGATTATGAGCAATTGCTAGACGGTCTAAAAGTAGTAGCAGATTTTGATAAGCGTCAAATGCTGATCAAAAACCAAGTCAAAGCTTTGGCAGATGAAGTCAATTCTGATGCCATCGTACCGCAAGACTTATTAGACGAAGTCACTGCATTGGTCGATTTCCCAATTGCGCTACGAGCAAGCTTTGAAGCGCGCTTTTTACAAGTACCGCAAGAAGCACTTATCTCGACCATGCAAGCGGATCAAAAGTATTTTTGCTTAACCGATAAGGCTGGCAAGCTACAGCCTTACTTTATCTTTATTACCAATATTGAGTCAAAAGACCCGAACCAAATCATTGAAGGTAATGAAAAAGTCGTGCGTCCACGTTTGGCTGATGCAGAGTTTTTCTTTTTACAAGATCAAAAGCAGCCGTTGTTTGCGCTCACAGAAAGCCTGAAAAATCGCGTGTTCCAAGACAAACTGGGTACGATTTGGGAGAAGTCTGAGCGTATTGCCAAGCTGGCAGCGTTCATTGCCACGTTGATGCAGCAGCAAGGCCACGATATCAATGTTGATGAAACCGTACGTGCGGGCATTTTATCTAAAGCAGATTTAGCCAGCTCGCTTGTCGGCGAATACCCTGAATTGCAAGGTATCGCAGGTACGTATTATGCGCGTCTAAATGATGAGCCTGAAGCGGTTGCTGCCAGTTTAGAAGAGCAGTATCTGCCGAAATTCAGTGGCGATGTGCTACCACAAACACCAATTGGTATTTGCTTAGCATTGGCTGATCGTTTGGATACATTGGTTGGGATTTTTGCGATTGATCAAGCACCGACAGGTTCAAAGGATCCGTTTAGCTTACGTCGTTCTGCTATTGGTATCTTGCGTATTTTGATCGAAAAGCAGTTGCCGATTAATCTGGTTGCGCTCGTTGAGCAAGCGATTAAAGGCTATAGTGATGCTGAAGGTAGTAAGATTGCCAAAATGGGTGATACCTTTACCCAAGTCATGGCATTTTTAAACTCGCGCTATCGTGCGATGTATACAGAGCAGGGCGTTAGCGTCGATACGATTCAAGCAGTGCAAGCGATTAACCCGCATATGCCGCTTGATTTTGATCAGCGTATCCGTGCAGTGCAAGCATTTAGCGAGCTGTCACAAGCGTCGATGTTGGCTGACTCAAATAAGCGTGTTGCTAATATATTGGCCAAGTCAGAAGTGAGCGTAGCTGATACAGTCGATGAAGCACTACTGTCTGAATCTGCTGAGCAAAACTTATATGCGAACGTGCAGCAAGCGCAGACAGTGGTACAACCATTGCTGGAGCAAGCGGACTATACGCAAGTATTGCAAACGCTGGCTAGCTTAGATGAGCCGTTGACCCAGTTCTTTGATCAGGTAATGGTCAACAGTGAAGATGCTGCGCTTAAAAACAATCGCTTGGCATTGCTAAAACAGGTTCGCGCCTTGTTCTTGACGGTAGCTGATATTAGCGAGCTACAGCTGTAACCCTGCTAAAACCTGATAGTTACTTTAACTTGATTATTGTTTTAAATTGACGGTTACTTTTGATAAAAAACCTGGCTTATCATGGCCAGGTTTTTTGTTATGCAGTTGACTGGTTTACTCATACAGTTATCCGTTAGATATAACCAGTCAATTAGTGCAATCAGCAATTAAACGGTAAAGGCATTGTATTATCGCTATTATTGACGGTAAAATTTATGCTATCAAAACGTCTTAAATAATCTTATTTAATAGATTTCATTATTTCTCACGTTTACCCGTAATCGAAGGAGCACTGCCGTGTTTGCTGTTATTATCGTCATCCTTATTATTTGGGCTTCAATGTGGGCTTTTTATAAGTTTATGTACCCGCGTGCACCTAAAAGCATGATGCCAAAAGAAGGGGATGTGACCACTCCGCGTCAGTGTAATTTCTGTGGCAACAGCTTGGCTGAATATCGCGGCGTACTCGAAACCAAACCAAGCACAGTTACCGATGGCAATGTTGAAGCGAACCAAGAATTGTTCTTTTGCAATTATGAACATCAGGCAGACTTTCATGCAGGCAAGACCTACACGCCTTATGCATAAATAAATAAATGATTGACCATAAAAAAGCGCCTAACTTTATTAACTAGGCGCTTATATGTTTAATACAATACGATGCATCTACAGAATAGAATGAGCATCCTTCATAATTTTATTGAGCAATGCCTCAGACTGTTTGTCTTTCTGCAAGCGATCTTCATCACTTCTTTGATTGGCATGGATTTTTTCATATAGGTTTAAGCAGCACAGTACCAGTATGCTTTCTTGGCTAAGGCTTGGCGCATCTCTTTTTAAATCGAGCGCATAGTTGTTGATATACGAAACCGCTGACAGTAGCTCTTCTTGCTCATGTACTGGACAAAATATTGGATAAGTAACCCCAGCAATCGCAATATCGACTTTTTTGATTTGTGGTTCTGGCGCTTTAGGTGTTTTGGTATTAGATTGTGCCATGGCGCTTGATATATTTGATGCTGCTGGTACTGTTTTTTGCGGTGGTACTGGCGCACTTGTTACTGGCACATTTGGCGCTTGAGTATTTTTCGGTTGTTTTTCTATCGATTTGCTTTGGTCATCGGTCATGATAAATCCTACAATGTCTGGTCAGTGAAATGAGTGATATCAGATTTTACAAATAGCATTTGGCAGTTTAATAAGTAGTACGTCTTTGCTATCTGTTACAAGTAAACGTTAGCCTTCTGCTTGATCGATACGAGTTAGGCGCTGTAATACGACTTGCGTACGCTCGGCTGCCAATTGGTTCTTCTTTTGCAGCTCACTGTTTTGTTGTTTGATATCGCTATACTGCTGCTTTAGCTCGTTATTGTGTTGTTGCAGCTCGCTGTTTTGTTGTTGTAATTGACTGATCTGTTTTTGCAGTTTGTCTTGTTCTTCACCGATCATATGGTGCGCTTCTGCAAGACTTTGATAGCGTTTATCGAGATCGTTCAGTTGTTTTTTGGCACCGTCACGTTCGTTATGACTGTTATCTAATTTGGTTTTTAGGGCGGCAAATTCTTTTGAATCAGTAACAGGGTGTTGTTTTAAGCTGCTAAGTTCAGCACTGACAAGCTGATACTGTTTTTTGATGTCGAGTACCATTTTTTCTAATATTCTAAGTTGATCATACATAGTCAGTTTTTATCCTTAACAAGTAAGCGTGAATGAATTTTGTTCGCTGTATTTAATAATGCCATAGGTGACCGCATAATATCTATATCAACAAAGTAATTACAAGCATCAGGCTTTGTCTTTTCACTTTTATTTATCGATGATTTGTCCATGACATTTTATCGCGACTATTTTTATTTTATGAGCAATAATCAATTACTAGGACATCTATTATGAATGACAATATCTCTGGCTGGAATACTTGGCTGACTGCGTTTGATGATTGGACTGACGTGTCTATCAGCGAAGTGCATGGCATGATGACAGGGCTTATGACGGCTTGTAATGCACCCGACGAAGCAACTTGGGCTAAGGTGTTTGAAGAGCTCAGCTTTGCTCCATTACCAGAGCTTGCATTGACCTTGCTGACAGAAGAAGCGGAAGACATCGTTTTTCAGCTAAAAGACAAAGATGATGCCTACGCGTACATGCCGCTCATCCCGGATGATGAACATGATTTATACGAGCGCGTGATGGCGTTGAAACAGTGGGCAAACGGTTTTATGACCGGTTTCGGTATTACTGATTGTGGTTTGACCAGTGAAGAAAACGAGATGCTATCTGATTTGGCTAAGATTGGCGCAATTCGTCTCGAAGATGATGAGGATTTTGAAGGTGGGGAAGAGTCTTATCTTTATATCTATGAGTTTGCTCGCATGGTACCCGTAAGCTTTGCCACGCGTAAACGTAAGGCTGTCAAAGATATCGCGCTCATCGCGGGTTTGTCTATCGATGCCAAAACAACCAAAGAGCTACAGGCAGAAGGTAAGTTACCAAAACCAATGCCGCCAGTGGTTGATGTGATGAATCATAACAATCCATCGTAAGGCAGCTCTGACACATCATAGTTCTGAAAATTGTAGTAAGGATATTTTATGATCCAAAATAATAGTAGTAATAGCGACAATGTCAGTAATAGCGATAATGTTGATAGTAGCAGCGATGTCCAGATGAAAAGTGTCGAACATCCTACTCAAAGCCTCGATTGGCTAACACGTCTCATCGCCTTTGATACGGTTAGTCGTCACTCTAATTTGGCTTTGATTAACGATGTAAAGTCTTATTGTGAGCAGTTAGGTTTGACGGTAGATTTGACCTTTAACGAGGCTAAAACCAAAGCCAATTTGTTTGTGACTGTACCGGCTGGCGAGAATGCTGATATTATCAATAACGGTCTGGTCTTATCAGGTCATACCGACGTTGTGCCAGTTGATGGACAAGCGTGGTCTTCAGAGCCGTTTACCGCGACGATACGTGGTGATAAGCTATACGGACGCGGTGCATGTGATATGAAGGGCTTTATCGCTTGTGCACTAACGGTATTGCCACAAGCCGTGCAGTTATCGAATAGCGGTCAGCTACGTCGTCCGTTGCATTTGGCATTGTCGTTCGATGAAGAGGTTGGTTGTTTGGGCGCGCCATTGATTTTGGCAGACCTAAAAGCACGTGGTATCACGCCTGATTATTGTATCGTCGGTGAGCCAACTAACATGGCTATGGTAGTCGCACACAAAGGCATCGCAGTTTATCGCTGCCGTGTACATGGCAAGTCGGCGCATTCTTCATTGATTGCACAAGGTGTCAATGCTATTAGCTACGCTAGCAGATTGGTCGGCTATGTAGATACGCTTGCTGAAGAGCTGAGCGCTCGTGATGATAACGATGCATTATTTACAGTGCCATATTCGACATTGTCAGTAGGGACCATACATGGTGGCACAGCGACCAATATCGTGCCCAACCTATGCGAGTTTACTTTTGACTATCGTAACCTGCCGCACATGACGCAAGACGATATACTAGCGCCAATTCAAGCCAAAGTCGCTGAGCTAAATGCCCAAATGCAAGCGCGCGCGCCAGAGACTGGCATTGAGCTGATGCAAGAAGAAAGCGTCCCCGCCATGACTGATAGTGATAGCGCTGAGTTGCAATCACTAATCGCTGCGCTGACAGGAGATGATGAGCGTCATAAAGTGGCTTATGCGACTGAAGGCGGTCAGTTTACCAATGCAGGTATCCCAACGATTATCTGTGGCCCTGGTAGTATTGAGCAAGCGCACAAAGCGGATGAGTATGTGGAGCTTAGTGAAATTGAACGCTGTGATGTGTTTTTAAAGAAGTTGTTAGATAGCTGTACGACTCAGCCGTCCATGTAATCGTAATTATTCAGAAGAAGGCATGTCGTTTCTTTAATGATTTCTGCGAGAATTTTTGATATATAGGTATAAGTGACACCGTCTTAATGGCGGTGTTTATTTTTTAGTCGCATATTTAAGTCGTATAGCCGTTTGTATTAGAACCATTTACACATGACAAAGTAGGGGTGGGTTGATGTCTTGGCATCTGTTTGCAGTGTTTTTCGCAAGTACGTTTTTTATCTCAGCGACCCCTGGTCCTAATATGCTGCTAGCGTTTCAGTATGGCATGAACTATGGCGTCAAACGAACCTTATGGACGCTAGCAGGTCTGAGCCTTGGCTTGTTTGTATTACTGCTATCGACACTGCTTGGATTGGATGTAATCAGTCGCCAGTCACCGTGGTTACTGACCATTATCAAAGCCGTGGGTGCGGCATATTTAATCTATTTGGGTATCAGCTCTTGGCGCGATGCTGGCGACGGTAGCTTGATGAGCGATGCTAAAGAGTTGAGTGCAGAGGTAGCAGCAGACTATGCTGCCACTGATGGATTGCCTACACCACAGCCGCGTTCGCTCTCTAGTGCTGCTACTAAAATAGCACCGAGCAATACGACCTTGTTTCGTACTGGTGTTTGGGTGTCATTATCTAATCCGAAAGCTATCTTGTTCTTTGCTGCTTTTTTTCCTAAATTTATCAATTTTAGTGCGCCACTATGGCCACAATATGTCCTATTGACCATTGGCTTGTTTTTGAGCGAAACGATTTGGCAAATCGTATATACGCTAGGTGGTAAAAAGCTGGCAAGCTGGCTCGATGTTGGTAATCGCTTAGCTTGGCTCAATCGTGGATGTGGGGTAATATTTATAATTATCGCTGCTGCCCTATAGTCACTGCACTACAAAAGAGTTATGTTTTGGATGAATATCATAAAACAATTTAGATAAGTCATTTTCCATCCAACCTTGGCGTAAAAACT
>NZ_JBNNFX010000026.1:0-30772 GCF_050267985.1 Psychrobacter sp. NPDC078929
CTTGTGCTCGAAAATCTGCTGAGTAGGTCATCTTTTATATTTCTCTTTGCTTGGTTTAAAAGCATTGTACCTTTTCTATTTTGGACTGACTATATTACTTTAGCAAAATCATCAAGTAATGATTATTATTGGGATTCAACTAGAAAATATGGCATAAAGAAACTACCTAATTGCTTCTACAATAGTGGTGAACCCTTACCCTTTAATGAGGTAAAAAATGCTTTATCAAATTATTATAATTGTGAGCATACTAAGAAAGATTTCTATAAAAACACATTAATAAACAACAGAAATACATGGATCAATGAGAATTTAGACTCTAGAAAAATTTATGCTTATAACCTATGTACATATTGCTTTTATTACATTTACCTTTCTTTCACTGCTGCTAATATACAACCCACACTTGATTTGAAAATATCTGATTTAAATTTGGAAAACCTTGGCTTATCAACTTTTGCTAAAAAACATAAATATCGAGCAGGTAGACAGATTGAATTTTCCGCTCCTTCTCACTTAAAACGTTATCTCATACAGTATTTGAAACTTAGAGAGTGGGTTGATAACCTTCATCTTCCTGGAGACTGTCAAGAATACTTGTTTATGCGTATTGGAGAACATCGTCAATTAAAGCGTTTTGCACGTAGCTCTGTCAGTTCTATTGACGACAATACTCCACTTTTTAAAGGGGTTAAAAGGGTTACTGCTAGAGACATTAGAAACCTATGTGCGGAATACTACATAAAACATTCTAAAGGAAATTTGTCATTAGTAGCTAGGAAGTTGAATAACTCTTTAACTACAGTAGCTAAATCTTACACTTCGATCGATATTGAGTCTCAAGCAATAGAGATGAATCATTATCACGAAAAAATGATTACCGCAGTTCTTAGGTCTAATCGAACTAATGAACAAACTATATCTATCAAGACTTCAACTAACTATGATACGGAGAAAATACCAGCAGGATCTTGTTCTAACCTATCAGATAATGATCCTGTTAAGGCATTGGGCTTTAATAATGAAGCCCCCAACCCTTCCTGTGCTACATTTGAAAGTTGTTTGTTCTGTGAATTTTTTGCAATTCATATAGATTTTGAAGATATACATAAACTATTAAGTTTGAAGGAGGCTCTACTAAAGTCTTCTATGATTCGTGATGATCCTGAATATCATCTTCTCTCTATAGAACCATCACTATTTAGAATTGACGAGATTATCAATATTCTTAAAGGAAAAGATAATAGAGTAATTGAACTCGTTGATGATGCTGAACAAAAAATAAAAATGCAAATTTATAATGAGTATTGGGATGAGCATATAAATTTTCTCACTGTAGCCTCAGAATCTAACAGAAAAAGCTTAAGTTTATGACCAAGACAATGATGCGTGAACCCCTCGTTAAAGAGATACAACCAATATCTAAAGACCTAATCGAAAACCCATCATCTGGTTTGATTGTAACGCTTTCCAAGAGTGGAGATGCTTTATCATTATTCTCTGATGATATTTGGGACTATAGTGCTACTAGCAATTCACATAGAACTATTAATTTTAGAACTAAAATTCGGAACCTATCCTCATCTATTAATACCGACGGCAAAAAATTCAAATCAGCAGTTAAGTTTTTGAAGGTATTTACTCTCAATTGGAATTGTGAGATGAATGGATGTTCTATGTCAAAATTGAATAGTGATATAGTCGCTATATCCTTCCTAATTAGTTACTGTGTAAACAATAATATTGACTTTAATAATATATTTACTGACAGTAGTGCAATCGACTTCCTAGTAACTAATAGTTCGACGGAGAAACAAATAGGTTTGCATTTAGGCAAGATACAAAGATTTATTGATACAGCATCTGTTTTAAATCAAAGTAATTTTTGGTGTAACATGCAACCTTCAAAAGAATTTTCAAGCAAACTAAGAAAGACTAGAAAATCTTTCCCTGAGACTTCTCAAAGTCTTCAAACCATGATCATTCCTTCACGTATTTATCAGAACCTGCTAAAAGATACCATTGAAAGTTTGCAGGTTTTTAATAAGCACGCTGAGCAGATCTCATATGTTTTTTCTGCACGTACTAAAGTAAGAGATGAAGCATTAAGATTAGATCAGAGTGTACCTATGAGTAAGCTTACTAAATCACAAAAAAGCTTAATCAGATTTTATTGGCAAACTGCTTTGAAGACAGATACAAAGCTAACTAAGATTTTAGCAGAATTAACAGATTTAAACATCATCAAGAATGCTAATTGGTTAAGTTTAACAATCAGCTTAGGTCAAATACAGATGAAAAGCGCTTTTGTTATAGCTGCGTTTACAGGTATGCGTAAAAATGAATTACTATCTATCCCTTTCAACGGGCTAAGACATATTCATTCCGATACTGGGAATATACCTGTAGTATGGTCAACTACAACAAAATTGGAAAGTAATGGAGTACCAAGATTTACAAAATGGGTAACAGGTTCAATTGTTGAAGAAGCTTTTGAAGCAGCTAAATTTATCACTCAAGGAGCTTTGAACTGGTCTGCTAATAAGAGTCAGGTGGCAGAAGATGAGAGTAAGTTACCGTTGTTTTTTTCAATTGAAAATGGGAAATCTGGAAAGCCTCATCCGCATTTTGATTATGCAACAACTGCCTTAAATAGCAACCTCATTCAAAAAATAATGTCATCAGAGCACTTATTAATTTCAGAACAAGACTTAAAGGAAGTCAGTCAATTTTTATACGGCGATGAAATATCTAATAATATTAAATTAGGTAAGCCTTGGCCTTTAGGCTTTCATCAGTTTAGACGCTCCTTAGCCGTGTATGCTGCTTCTAGTGGTTATGTTTCATATCCTACTCTTAAATCCCAGCTAAAACATATAAGCATGATGATGACAGTCTATTACACGGACTCAAACTCTAGAGCGATAAATATTTTAGGCAACGGCCCTGAAGTCAAAGCTATGCAAAAGGAATGGCAGGAGGCCCAAGCAAGAGTAGAGTCAGATAATTTGCATGAATTGTTAGATAGCAGGGTGACACTAACTGGTGCAGCTGGTAAAAATCTACAAAAAAGAAAAGTAGAGAATAAGCTTCCTAAGTTCTTAGATAATAGAAATAGTACTAAGAAAGCAGTCAAAAATGGCAAAATTCGTTATCGATCTACTTTAGTTGGCGGATGTATGTCTATTAAACCTTGTGATAAAGGTGCTGGTGTATTGGCATCTGCTTGTATTAGCTGTGAAAATGCGGTGTTTTCACCAGAATCCAAAAGTATTTTGCTACAAACTAAAGATTTTTATAAGTCTCAACTCACTTTAGATATTCCAAAGCGTGTTCATCATGAATACGAAGTGAGTATTAAAAAAATAGACAGTCTTCTTTCAGTATTAGAAGTAAATCAAGAGAAATAACATGAAAACTAGCCAGGCAGAACAGGCTTATTGGGATGCTTTGAATCGTCTACAAGATGGTACAGCCAAAATTGTCAATACAAAGTCATCACGGTTTAAGTTTACTAGAGACGCTGTAGGTAGAGAGGCAGGTAAAGGAAAAGGGTATGTCCGTAATGAGAGATATCCAGAACTTTGCGAAGCAATAACAAAAGCGGAAGAAGAACGCAAAAATCGTGCTCAAGAAAAACCTAATACTTCTACTAAGTTAAAACATGAAAAAGAGCTCAAAATCAAAGCTAATTTGAAATACGACATGATAAAAGAAGAATATGACATTATAATGCAAGATTATCTTAACATTCTAAGACAGAATTTTGAACTTCAAAGAGAGTTAGCAGATTCTCCACATATAAGATTAGTGAAAAGATCTAATAAATAGCTTAATCTTGTTCCTGTTTAGCTCAAATACAATCTATGAATAAAGCCTCTCTAAAGCTTTATTTCTCATATTACGGCTATTAAGATGCCTTAAAAGTATTCCTATGAATGACGATCATTTGTGTAACAAACTAAAAATTTTATTTGAACATCTTTTTCCTACTCTAACCATAATTGGTGGAGTAGATGAACCCTACTATGAAGCGCCAAAAGCAGATACAAATGCGAAGATCTTTTTTAAAGAAAACTACCCAAGAAGCCTATTACATGAAATTGCTCATTACTGTTTGGCAGGGCAAAAACGACGCAAATTAGATGACTATGGTTACTGGTATACTGAATGTGGTAGAACAAGTGAAGAGCAAGAGCTATTTCAATTGGTTGAAGCAAGACCTCAAGGCTTAGAAAAGGCTATGTGTGAAGCTATAGGTATACATTTTTCACCTAGCTTTGATGATTTTTCAGGTCGACCGATATCAGAGGTGTTTCTAAAAAACTTAGAAGTTAATTATCAAGAGATGATTACGAATCCTCCTCCTACGGCTAGAATAGCTTTAGAAACATTAATGCATACAGATTTTTCTACGTTAAGGGATAATTAGTTTATTAACTACATATTGCAAATTCATACTTACTTAATTTTAAAATTTCAAAGCAGTCATGTGAAGTATATTCATCAGGCTACTATTCAGCCGATGATAACTATAGTAAATATTCTAGCCTTCCCAATTTTATTGAAAAAACAAAGAATATCTACTAAGAGAAGAACCAACAAAAAGTCCCGATCTATTCATCAAAAATAAAATATTGATATGTCTCGATTGTATATACACGGCTAATATAAGCTTCTTAGTGCTTTGAAAAGTGATAATTCCAATGACTCACTTAATGTACAATATCTCCTTTTATGAGGAATATTGTACATTTTTTTATCAAGAAGCTGATTTTACATCATTACAATTACTTCTTTATCAATCAATAACTTAGTAATGTACATTTATAGTTAAGAGTTTACTAGAGCTGAGTCATTGGTGCGTAGCTGGTGACGCTCGTAGACAACTATCTGACTTTGGCTACTGGTATGCGCCAGATGGACGATCAGCAGCTCAGCAGCGGGCATTTGAGCGTGTAGAAATTAAACCTCAAGCATTAGAGTGTCTATTTACCTTGGCGTGTGGACGAAATTTCCAAGTCTCACAAGATAATTTGTTTGCCGACTTCGACACTAGTAGTAGCACCTTTGCTAGTGATGTCTATCAGCAAGTAGAAAGCTATATAGCCAAACCTCATACTCTGCCGCGTGACGCTAAGACTTTACTGACTGCGTTACTTAGCACTTGCACTTCTTCATCTGAAACCAGCGCTTAGTTTAAATTACTAAGCGTTCCTACTTATTAACGATTTTCTACGGTTGGTAACGCCTTGCCACTAAACTTATATCTACTTTGAGCTATACTGATAACTGAAGTAGTATTTTGAAGATATCGATCTACTTTAGTTCTAGAGTAGTTTTTCTAATGTATCTAGTAATTGAACTACATCTAACTAATGAAAAATTTGTCTCAATTAAAAACCAATAATTATAAAATAAGGAACCACTATGGAAGTCTTCTATATTCATCCCGATAATCCGCAGCCACGTCTCATTGAGCAAGCCGCTGACCTATTGCGCAGAGATCAGTTAATTATTTACCCAACTGATACCAGTTACGCTTTTGGTTGCCGTTTGGGAGCAAAGGATGCCCTAGCTAAGCTTAAGCAAATCCGTGAACTCGATGATAAGCATCAATTTACGCTATTGTGCCGAGATCTGAGAGAGATTGCCAATTATGCAACAGTTGATAATGTACAATTTAAACAGCTGAAAGCCCACACCCCTGCCCCAATTACTTTTATTCTTACTGCCACCAAAGACGTACCGAAAAAACTGGCGCATGCAAAGAAAAAAACCATTGGTATCCGTGTACCTAGTAACCCTATTGCTCAAGCATTGTTAGAAGCGATGGATGAACCTATCTTAACCAGCTCACTGATTTTGCCTAATCGAGACGATATTTTGGATGACCCATTTGAGATTGAAGATTTGCTAGGCAATCAAATCGACGGTCTCATCAATGCAGGTATAAAGACAACTAAGCTTACTACTATCGTGGATATGACTAGCAGCGTTCCTGAAGTTATCAGACAAGGTGCGGCCAATGTAGATTCGTTATTACTCTAAGCAGCTAATTATTGCTTTAAACAACTACTAGTATATTTAGTCAAATTTAAGACAAAAAAAAGCTCCAATTACATTGGAGCTTTTTTATGAAATATGTCTTAGGTGCAAAACTAGTCACGATCAACCAATTCTACATAAGCCATTGGCGCATTGTCACCATCACGGTAACCGCATTTTACGATACGCAAATAACCACCTGGACGCGTCTGGTAACGAGGACCTAACGTGCCAAATAATTTGCCTACCATAGCTTTGCTACGCATACGGCTGAATGCTAAACGACGGTTAGCAACGCTGTCTTCTTTAGCCATAGTGATCAATGGCTCGGCAACGCGACGTAGTTCTTTAGCTTTTGGTAAAGTTGTTTTAATCAGTTCATGCTCAAATAATGAGTTAGTCATGTTCTGAAACATTGCCTTACGATGACTGCCGGTACGACCCAGCTTGACTCCACTCTTACGATGGCGCATAGTCAAAAATCCTTAAAGTTTAACGGCTACGATAAGAAAAGCGATCATCAACACGTAAATCAGCTGGTGGCCAGTTATCTAGGCGCATACCGAGCTCTAAATCTTTAGACGCTAATACGTCCTTGATTTCTGTCAATGATTTCTTACCAAGATTTGGGGTTTTTAGAAGTTCAGTCTCTGAACGCTGTACCAAATCACCGATATAGTAAATGTTTTCAGCTTTCAAGCAGTTGGCTGAGCGAACCGTTAGTTCAAGATCGTCCACAGGGCGTAATAGCACCGGATCAACCTCTTCTTTCTCTTTCACAGGCTCAGGCGCTTCTTCAGCTTCTAGGTCAACAAAGATAGAAATCTGTTGTTGTAAAATAGTGGCTGCTTTACGAATTGCTTCTTCTGGATCTATAGTGCCATTAGTTTCAAGCTCAATGATAAGACGATCAAGATCAGTACGCTGCTCTACACGAGCGTTCTCAACCTGATAAGCAACACGAAGCACAGGACTAAAACTTGCATCAAGCTTTAAGCGTCCAATTGCTTTAGTATCACCATCTTCACGGCGCTGGTTTGCTGGCTCATATCCACGACCCATCACTACACGCAAACGCATCTTAAGATGCCCACGATCGCTCAATGTACCCAAGACCAATTCTGGATTGATGATGTCAACATTGTGCGGCAACGCGATGTCTGCAGCAGTGATAGTGCCTGGACCTTGTTTATCCAAGGTCAAAAATACTTCATTTTGGTCATGAAGCGTAATTGCTAAGCCTTTTAGGTTCAAAAGCAAATCAAGTACGTCTTCTTGCAGGCCTTCAAGCGTTGAGTATTCATGGTCAACACCATCAATCTCAGCTTCAATGACTGCAGCGCCAGGTAATGAAGATAACAAGATGCGACGCAGAGCATTACCTAGGGTATGCCCAAAGCCGCGTTCTAACGGTTCGAGCGTGACTTTCGCAATCGTTTCGTTAACCGTATCCACATTAATGGCATTCGGCGTTAGAAACTCAGTTGCATTTAGCATCATGATGTCACCTCGATTTATTAAACTGGTTTAATTAACGTTAATTGCTCAATGCCATTTTCATAACATTGAGCATTACGTCATTACTTAGAGTATAGCTCAACGATCAAGCTTTCGTTGATTTCAGCAGGTAGATCAATACGATCAGGCGCATGTTTAAACGTGCCTTGTAGTTTGCTGTGGTCAACATCAAGCCATTCTGGAATACCACGTTGTGTCGCTAATTCGATAGCGTTTTTAATACGTAGTTGTTCGCGAGATTTCTCTTGGATAGCGATGACATCACCATCTTGAAGCTGAATTGAAGGAATGTTCACACGAACAAACTCATCACGGCCAGCTTTTTTTACCATAACAGTACGATGACTGACTAGCTGACGTGCTTCTGCGCGAGTTGAGCCAAAGCCCATGCGATATACAACGTTATCTAGGCGGCTCTCAAGCATTGCTAGTAGGTTTTCACCAGTAGCGCCACGCTTACGAGCAGCTTCTTTATAGTAGTTCGCGAATTGACGCTCTAGTACACCATAAATACGCTTAACTTTTTGCTTTTCACGCAACTGTAGAGCATATTCTGAGGTCTTGTTACGGCTTACGCCATGCTGACCTGGTGGACGACCAGCTTTCTTCGTTTTTACGTCATACGGTTTAACGCCAGACTTAAGGCCTAAATCCGTACCTTCACGACGTGATAATTTCAGTTTTGGTCCAATATAGCGGGCCATTGTTATGTCTCCTATAAGCTTTTAGTATAAAAAGCTTCGTCTTTAATATTAGACGCGGCGCTTTTTCGGCGCACGGCAACCATTGTGTGGGATTGGGGTTACATCAGAGATGCTGTTAACTTTATAACCCAATGCACCTAGTGCTCTTACCGCAGACTCACGACCCGGTCCTGGTCCTTTGACCAAAACATCGATATTCTTAACACCATATTCTTGGGCCGCTTTACCAGCGACTTCAGCTGCAACCTGAGCTGCAAATGGTGTAGATTTACGTGAACCACGGAAGCCTTGTCCACCTGAAGTGGCCCAAGCCAATGCATTACCTTGACGATCGGTAATCGTAACAATGGTGTTATTAAAAGACGCATGGATATGGGCAATGCCCTCCGATACTGAACGACGAGCCACCTTTTTGCGACTGCGAGTGTCTTTTGCCATCTTTTAGCTTCCTAAGTTAATTATCTTTTGAGAGGGCGTGTCGGACCCTTACGAGTACGAGCGTTGTTCTTGGTGTTCTGACCTCTAACTGGTAGGTTACGACGATGACGGATGCCACGGTAACAACCAAGATCAACTAAACGCTTGATGTTCATTGAAACTTCACGACGAAGGTCACCTTCAGTCATGTAGTTTGCAACTTGTGCACGGATAGCATCTAACTGTGTATCATCTAACTGACTGACTTTAGTAGTAGGGGCGATGCCAACTGCTTCTAAGATTTTCTGAGCAGTGGTACGACCTACACCAAAGATGTAAGTTAGTGAAATAACAGCATGCTTATTATCCGGAATGTTTACGCCGGCAATACGAGCCATTGATTTCTCTCCATTAAAGAAAAATAAGCGTTATCTAGCGATAAGGCTTTACTCTTCAGATTTGTTGCTGTTAATACTAGAGCTTTTATAGTCATTATCGATGTTTTGACTATAAGTCTGCTCATCGATTCTATTATAAAAGATTTTGTATAAACACGGCAAGTGGCGGATGATATCGCATCCGCCGTTATTTTTCAAGTATTAATTTAATTAGCAGCGAAAACTAGATGTTTTCTAATACTAAATATTAACCTTGACGTTGCTTGTGGCGAGGTTCTGCTGTACAAATAATATGTACACGGCCTTTACGGCGCACAACTTTACAGCTACCACAAATCTTTTTAACTGATGCTTGAACTTTCATAGCATGCTCCTTGAAATATCGTACCGCTCATTTAAGGTTGAGTGGGCGATTGAATTAACGTCTGATCATGATATTGATGGGTCATCAAATGCGCTTGAATCTGCGAAATGAAGTCCATTACCACAACCACCATAATCAGTAAAGACGTACCACCGAGTTGAAACGGCACACCAAACGATGACTGGACGACCATTGGCATTAAACAAATAACCGTCATATACATCGCGCCAATAAAGGTCAGTCGGTTTAATACATGATCGAGGTAACGCTGAGTTTGTTGTCCTGGGCGAATACCTGGGATATACGCACCACTACGTTTAAGGTTCTCTGCTACTTCACGCGGACTAAATACCAATGCCGTATAAAAATAACAGAAGAAGATAATCATTGCGCCAAACAGTACTAAATATAGCGGCTGTCCTGGAGACAACACCAATGCCATATTTTGAAGTATTTTCTGTACAAAGGTAGGATCAGTCGATTGACCGACCCACTGCCCTAAACTTGCAGGAAACAATAACAAAGAACTGGCAAAAATAGCTGGGATAACCCCTGCCATATTTAGCTTAAGCGGCAAATGTGATTGCTGCTGAGCATAAATTTTGCGACCTTGTTGCTGTTTTTGTGCGTAGTTCACAGGAACACGGCGTTGAGCACGTTCAATATAAACGATACCCGCAGTAACCGCGATACCTAGCAGTACAAAAATAAATAGCACAATCAAGTTCATCTGACCTTGATTGACCTGTTCAATAGACTGCGAAATGATACCTGGAGTACCAGCCACAATACTCGCAAAAATGAGCATTGAAATACCATTACCTACGCCGCGTTCTGTAATTTGCTCACCAAGCCACATTAAGAACATTGCGCCTGCTACCAAAGAAGTAACAGCTGGAATATAAAAGGTAAGACCAGTAGATAAAGTAAGGTTTTGGCTGATTAAGCCGGCACACATTCCTAATGACTGTACTAGGGCTAAAGCAAGCGTTCCCTGACGGGTATACTTGTTTAACTTGCGTCGTCCCGCTTCACCTTCTTTTTTGAGGGCTTCAAGCGATGGCAATACTGCAGACATCATCTGTACGATAATCGATGCTGAGATATATGGCATAATGCCAAGTGCCATGATAGACATACGCTCTAGCGCACCACCTGAGAACATATTAAACATGCTCAAAATGGTGTTTTCGTTGCGCGAAAACAGATCAGCCAAGTTAACTGGGTTGATACCCGGAACTGGAATATGTGACCCTAAACGATAAACAATCAATGCGCCGATTAAAAATAATAAACGCGTCCATAACTCATCATACTTACGTATAAATGCGAATGGATTAAGCGGTATACCAGCCGATGACATTGATTGTTTTGACACGTTACTACTCCTCGATGCTACCACCAGCAGCTTCGATAGCTTGCTTAGCACCTTTAGTCACTTTAATACCTTTGAAAGTATAAGCTTTAGTGACTTCGCCTGATAGCATTACACGAGCACGTTTCATATCGTGACGGATAAGGTTAGCAGCTTTAAGTGTTTCAAGGCTAACTACATCGCCTTCAATTTTATTCAGTTCAGAAAGACGTACTTCAGCAGTCTTCATAGCCAGTTTACTGGTAAAACCAAATTTTGGTAGACGGCGATATAAAGGCATCTGACCACCTTCAAATCCTGAGCGAATGCTAGAACCTGAACGAGATTTCTGACCTTTTACACCACGACCACCAGTCTTACCAAGACCTGAACCGATACCACGACCACGACGTTGGGCAGTTTTCTTTGCGCCAACACCTGGTGATAATTCATTTAATCTAAGACCCATTACGCTTCCTCCACTTTTACCATGTAGTTAACGCGATTGACCATACCACGAGTCGAAGGAGTATCTTCTACTACTACAGTATGATTAATACGGCGTAAACCCAATCCTTTCAAGCTCGCTTTGTGGCTCTTTAGGCGATGGGCACCCGATTTAAATTGAGTGACTTTCATTTTTTTCATCGTAACTCACCTAGTCTAAGTTAACCCAAGATTTCGTCTACAGATTTACCACGTTTAGCTGCCATCTTCTCTGGAGTTGACATATCACGTAAACCGTTAAACGTTGCGCGAACAACGTTAGCAGTATTGGTAGAACCATAACATTTAGTCAAAACATCTTTGACACCAGCAACTTCTAATACAGCACGCATTGCGCCACCAGCGATTACGCCAGTACCTTCAGATGCAGGTTGCATGTAGACTTTACTAGCACCATGACGTGCTTTGATTGGATGATGCAAAGTTGCATCATTTAGCTCAACAGTAATCATATTACGTTTGGCAGCTTCTAGTGCTTTTTGGATAGCAGCTGGCACTTCACGTGCTTTACCGCGACCAAAACCTACACGACCATTGCCATCGCCCACTACAGTCAATGCAGTGAAAGAGAAAATACGACCACCTTTAACAACTTTCGCTACGCGATCAACGGTAACTAAGCGTTCTACTAGACCGTCAGTCTGTTCATTTTTATCATTTTTATCATTTCTAGCCATGATTAAAACTCCAATCCGTTTTCGCGAGCAGCTTCTGCTAAAGCTTTAACTCGACCATGATATTTGAAACCACTACGGTCAAAGGCAACTTTAGTAATGCCAGCTGCTTTTGCGCGTTCTGCGATCATTTGGCCTACAGACGTTGCTGAATCAGCATTACCAGTCGCGCCTGAACGCAAGCTGCTGTCTAAGGTAGATGCCTGAGCAATCACTTCACCACCATTTGGAGAGATAATCTGGGCATAAATATGTTTTGACGTGCGGTTAACCGTTAAGCGATGAACGCCTAAGAAACGGATATGCGCGCGTGTTTTCTTAGCTCGACGCAGACGAGCTGCTTTTTTATCAAACATTTCAACTCACCTTATTTTTTCTTAGCTTCTTTGCGAATCACATGCTCGTCACTATAACGAATACCTTTACCTTTATAAGGCTCAGGTGGGCGGAAACCACGGATGTTGGCGGCTGCTTGACCAAGCTGCTGTTTATTGTTTGATTTCAAAACAATTTCAGTTTGCGTTGGTGTTTCAGCTGATACACCTTCAGGTAACGTATACTCTACTGGATGAGAATAACCAACGTTCAAGGTTACCTTGTTACCAGTAACTTGCGCGCGATAACCAACACCAATCAACTGAAGACGTCTTTCAAAGCCTTCATTTACGCCAGTAACATAGTTGTTAACAAGAGCGCGCATGGTGCCAGTGTGCATCATAGCTTCTTTTGAATCGACTGTAGGTGAGAAAATGATAGCATCATCTTCCTGTTTCAGCTCGACCAATTCATGCAGGCGTAAAGACATAGAACCGTTCTTGCCTTTAACTTCGACCTGCCGATCGTTCAAAGTAACGCTTACGCCGTTTGGCAGCGTCACTGGGGCTTTAGCCACACGAGACATAGGAATATTCCTTAAAAAATTTAACTTCTTTATATTAGCGAAAAAACTAACAGGCTAAAAAGCGTGTTAGTTTAGCATAGTTGACTGTGTTAGACATCTATCAATTCAAAATAATTTAATATTACTCAACCGATAGAAGCCTAACAACCATCAAATAGACTTCATCGTCGTATAGCTTACGCTACAAATGCGACGATTTCACCACCGATACCAGCAGCGCGTGCAGCACGATCGCTCATGATACCTTGGCTAGTAGATACGATAGCAACACCCATACCTTGCTTAACAGTAGGGATAGCGTCTTTACCGCGGAACTGGCGTAAACCAGGACGGCTATAACGTTGGATAGTTTCGATGACAGCACGGCCTTCGAAATATTTCAATTCAATAGTAAGGGTTGCTTTGTTGTTTTCTTCTTCAGCAACAACAGCGCTAGCCACATAACCTTCGCTAACTAGTAAATCAGCAATTGATTTACGTAATTTAGAGCTCGGCATTGCTACCGATACTTTGTTAGCCATTTGTGCGTTACGGATACGGGTTAGCATATCCCCAACGGTATCTTGCATACTCATATAGTTACTCCTTACCAGCTTGCTTTACGAACACCAGGCACATCGCCTTGCATGACACGCTCACGCAGCATATTGCGTGACAAGCCAAACTTGCGGAAGTAACCGTGAGGACGACCGGTGATAGCACAACGATTACGCAGACGTACTGGTGATGAGTTACGTGGAAGAGCTTGTAGCTCTAACATCGCTTCCATACGAGTTTCGTCACTTGCAGTCATATCACTGATAGTTTCTTTTAGCTTGATACGCTTTTCAGCATATTTAGCAACCATTTTTTCGCGCTTTAATTCGCGGTTAATCATGCTCTTCTTTGCCATAACGTCTTTACCTTATTTAAATGGGAAGCCGAATGCTTTAAGCAACGCACGACCTTCTTCATCAGATTGAGCTGACGTAGTGATTGTCACATCCATACCACGGATACGATCAATCTTGTCAAAATCTACTTCTGGGAATACGATTTGTTCTTTGATACCCAATGAGTAGTTACCACGTCCGTCAAAGGCTTTAGGTGAAAAACCGCGGAAATCACGAATACGAGGAATTGCAATGGCAACGAGACGATCTAAAAATTCGTACATTTGCTCACCGCGTAGCGTTACTTTACAGCCAATTGGCCATTCTTCACGAATCTTAAAGCCAGCAACTGATTTACGCGCTTTGGTGACAACAGGTTTTTGACCAGCAATCGCGGTCATATCAGCTACAGCACCTTCCAACAATTTCTTGTCTTGAGACGCGCCGCCTACACCCATGTTAAGTGTGATTTTAGTGATTTTAGGCACTTGCATCACATTTGCCAAACCAAGCTCTTCTTTGATTTGCTGCTTTAGTTCATCGTTATATAAAGATTTTAATCTTGCCATTACCATTACACCCTTAGTGTCTTACGCAGTCGCCACTACTTCACCGCTTGAACGATAGACGCGTTGTTTCTTGCCGTCTTCGCCAAACTGATAAGTAATACGGTCTGCTTTTTGGGTTTGCGCATTTAAGATTGCGACATTTGAGATATGCAGAAAAGCTTCTTGCTTAAGAATGCCACCTTCAACGCCAGTTGCCTGATTTGGCTTCTGATGTTTAGTAACAATATTAATGCCTTCAACTTTAATACGATCGTTTTTTACAGCTTGTACAGTACCTTGCTTGCCTTTGTCTTTCCCAGCAATCACGATAACTGTATCGCCTTTACGTAATTTTGACATGGATTACCTCACAATACTTCTGGTGCTAGGGATACAATTTTCATAAACTGATCACCACGTAGTTCACGAGTTACCGGTCCAAAAATACGAGTTGCAATCGGTGCTTTGTTTTGGTTCAACAATACCGCAGCATTGTCATCAAAACGCAGAACAGAACCATCAGGACGACGAACGCCTTTTTTGGTACGTACAACTACTGCATTCATCACGTCGCCTTTTTTAACACGACCGCGAGGAATGGCTTCTTTAACCGTTACTTTAATAATGTCGCCAACTGATGCATAACGACGATGAGAGCCACCCAGTACTTTAATGCACTGAACTCGCCTTGCACCGCTATTGTCTGCAACTTCCAGCATTGACTCAACCTGAATCATAGCGTTACTCCACACGTATGAGCAATAAAAACCAGTTGCTGCCGCTAGCACAGTATGAGTAGTCGGCATTTTAATATAAATAACCGCTGCTACTCTTAATGTGAGTGATATACGCTCGGCGCAATCAGCATCCTTAAAAAGGCGGCTATTTTAACAGCTTCTGGCTTTTAATGCAATTTACTTAGATTTTTTCTACTTTTTCAACCACATCAACTAAAGTCCAAGACTTAGTTTTTGAGATTGGACGCGTTTCTTTGATGCGGACAAGGTCGCCTTGTTGGCAAACATTATTCTCATCATGAGCTTTGATTTTTGTAGAACGACGAAGCTGTTTGCCATACAAAGGATGACGTACAAGACGTTCAATCAAAACTGTGATGGACTTGTCCATCTTGTCGCTGACAACTCTTCCTGTCAATACGCTAGCATTAGCTGTTTGATTGTTATCGCTCATGAGTCGCCTCGTTGTTTCTCGTTAATCAAAGTCTGAATCTGAGCAATCGTGCGACGATTGCCTCTGACTTCATGGGTATTACCCAACTGACCAGTTGCTTTAGCCATACGAATACGGAAAGCATCAAGTTGCTTTTCATCAAGTAACTGGGTCAGTTCTTCTAATGATTTATCACGTAATTCACTGATCTTCATTACATTATCGTCCGCTTAACAATGGTAGTTTTAAAGGGCAGTTTTGCTGCAGCAAGCGTGAAAGCTTCACGTGCAAGCTCTTCTGGTACCCCTTCAATTTCATATAGCACTTTACCAGGTTTGATTTCGCATACCCAATATTCTACTGGACCTTTACCTTTACCCATACGTACTTCTAATGGTTTGTTGGTAATTGGTTTGTCAGGGAATACACGAATCCAAATCTTACCGCCACGCTTAATTTTACGAGTGATGGTACGACGTGCTGCTTCGATTTGACGAGCTGTCATACGACCACGCGTCAATGATTTTAGACCAATTTGTCCGAATGCAACGGTGCTTCCACGATGAGCTAGCCCAGTGTTACGACCTTTGTGCATTTTACGAAACTTGGTACGTTTTGGCTGTAACATAGTTTAACCTCTGTCTGAGTTTCGACGGTTTCCACGACCACGGCGTTTTGGCGCACGAGTCTGCTCTTCTTTGACGGGATTATATACACTGTTCATACCGTCAAGGATTTCGCCACGGAAAATCCAAACTTTAACACCGATGGTGCCGTAAGTTGTCTCTGCACGAATTGACGAATAGTCAATATCAGCACGGAGTGTATGCAATGGCACACGACCTTCACGGTACCATTCACTACGAGCAATCTCAGCACCGCCTAGACGGCCAGACAGCTCAACCTTGATACCCTTAGCACCAGAACGCATGCTGTTCTGTACCGCGCGTTTCATCGCACGACGGAACATAACACGACGCTCAAGCTGGCTACCGATGCCGTCTGCTACCAAACGTGCATCAAGGTCAGGTGACGTGATTTCTTCAATGTTGACCTGAGCAGGTACGCCCATAATTTTGGTCAATTCTTTTTGAAGTCTTTCGATATCTTCGCCTTTCTTACCGATAACAATACCAGGACGCGCAGTGGCGATGGTAATCTTAGCAGCGCCAGTAGGACGCTCGATCATGATGTTGCTGATCATAGCGTTGTCTAGCTTTTTGCGTAGATATTCACGAACTTGAATGTCGTTGATTAGGTATTCTGAGTATTGTTTAGGGTTAGCATACCAGTTTGCGTTATGCTTTTTTACAACACCAAGACGAATTCCGATTGGATGTACTTTTTGACCCATAACTTATTCTCCTACCTTTATAGTGATGTGACAAGTACGCTTGCTGATGCGATCAGCACGGCCTTTGGCACGTGGTAGGATACGTTTTAGCGTAATGCCTTCATCAACATAGATAGTAGCGACTTTTAGGTCGTCAATATCCAAGCCGTGATTATGTTCGGCATTGGCGATGGCTGAGTTAAGGCATTTCTTAACAAACACAGCGCCTTTTTTATTGCTATACGTTAGGATATCCAAAGCACGCTCAATAGATTTGCCACGAACTTCATCAGCAACGAGTCTAACTTTTTGTGCCGATATGGCGGCACCGCGTAATTTTGCAGTTACTTCCATGGTAAGCACCTTATCTCTTAGCTTTTTTGTCAATGCCGTGACCACGATACGTACGAGTCGGGGCAAATTCACCTAGTTTATGACCAACCATCTGCTCGCTCACGATAACCGGTACATGAGTACGGCCGTTGTGAACAGATAAAGTTAGGCCAACCATTTGTGGCAGAATCATCGAGCGGCGCGACCAAGTCTTAATTGGCTTGCGTGAGTTGGTGTCAATAGCATTCTCAACTTTAGCAAACAAGTGCGCGTCTATGAATGGACCTTTTTTCAATGAACGAGGCATGAAATTCTTCCTTTATTTCTTCTTGGCGCGACGGCGGATGATCATGTTGTCAGTACGCTTATTGTGACGCGTTTTAAGTCCTTTAGACTTCTGACCCCAAGGGCTGGTTGGATGGCGACCTTTGTTACGACCTTCACCACCACCGTGTGGGTGATCAACCGGGTTCATAGCGACACCACGAACAGAAGGACGAACACCACGCCAACGTGAAGCACCGGCTTTACCAAGTGATTTCAAGTTGTTTTCAGTGTTAGAAACTTCACCAATAACAGCGCGGCAATTTACGTGTACACGGCGAGTTTCGCCAGAACGCATACGTAGAATAGCATAAACACCGTCACGACCTAGTAACTGAACGCTAGCACCCGCAGAACGAGCCATCTGTGCACCTTTACCGATTTTAAGTTCGATATTGTGAATCACAGTACCCAATGGGATGTTTTTTAGCGGTAAGCAGTTACCTGGACGAATTGGAGAAGTCTCGCCTGACATTACTGTATCACCAACTACTTGTTTCTTAGCAGCGATAATGTAACGACGTTCGCCATCAGCATACTTAAGTAGAGCAATATGAGCAGTACGGTTAGGATCGTATTCAATACGCTCTACCGTTGCTGGGATATTGTCTTTAGTACGTTTGAAATCGATAATGCGATAATGTTGCTTATGACCACCGCCAATGTGACGAGTAGTAATGCGGCCATTATTGTTACGACCACCTGACTTGCTTTTTGATTCTAGAAGTGCTGCAAACGGACGACCTTTGTACAGGTGTGGATGCACTACTTTTTCAACAAAACGACGGCCTGGTGATGTTGGCTTTGCTCTTACGATAGGCATGAGTGTAATCCTTATTCGTTATTCGCTGTTTCACTAGTAGAATCAGTAGTATTCGCTACTTCTTCACCAGCATCAGCCATTTGTACATCTTGACCAGCTTTTAAGGTAACATAGGCTTTTTTGTAGTCGTTACGACGGCCGATGCTTTTACCAAAACGCTTTGTCTTACCTTTAACATTCAAAGTGTTTACTTTAGTAACTTCAACACCTTCAAACATCAACTCAACTGCTTTCTTGACTTCAAGCTTAGTAGCATTAGAATCAATTTTAAATACCTGCACACCAAGTGAGTCGCCAAGCATTTGAGATTTTTCTGAGAATACAGGCCCTCTTAAGACCTGATAAAGTCTTGCGTTATTCATGCTAGTGCTTCCTCAAATTGTTTCGCAGCTTCAACTGACATGATCACTTTATCAAATGCGATCAAGCTCACTGGGTCCACTTCATTTGCACCAAGTACATTGACGTGTGGAATGTTGCGAGCAGCTAAGTATAAGTTTTCATCAACTTCTTTAGTAACGATTAGTGCACGAGGTGCATTCAAATCGTTTAACTTAGCAATCAGTTCTTTGGTTTTCGGCCCAGAAACGCTCAACTCTTCTACCAAAATCAGACGCTCTTGACGAATCAATTCTGCTAGGATGCACTGCATCGCACCGCGATACATTTTACGGTTTACTTTCTGTGACCAATCTTGTGGTTTTGCAGCGAATGCACGACCACCTGAACGCCAGATTGGGCTACGAATAGAACCCGCACGAGCGCGACCAGTACCTTTTTGGCGCCATGGCTTAATACCACCGCCAGAAACTTCGGCACGTGTTTTTTGTGCGCGTGTACCTTGGCGAGCACCAGCTAAATAAGCGGTGACGACTTGATGCACTAGTGCTTCGTTGAATTCACGACCAAATGCCGTATCAGAAAGCTCAACCGCCGCACCTGTAACTGTTTTTAAATCCACGTTAATCCCCTTGCTTAGGCTTTGACTGACGGACGTACGATAACATCGCCACCGGTGGCACCTGGGATAGCACCCTTGATGACAAGTAACCCTTTTTCGGCATCAACCGAAATCACTTCTAGGCCCTGAACGGTAACACGTTTGTTACCCATCTGACCCGCCATCTTCTTGCCTTTGAATACTTTACCTGGTGACTGGTTTTGACCAGTTGAACCATGCGCACGATGAGACACTGAGTTACCATGAGTAGCATCTTGCATACTAAAGTTGTGACGCTTAACAGGGCCTTGGAAACCTTTACCTTTGCTCTGTCCTGTCACATCAACCATCTGACCTTGTTCGAACAAGTCAGCTAGAATCTCGCCACCAATCTCACGACCTTCAAGATCGCTTTCGTTGGCACGGAATTCCCAAACACCACGGCCAGCTTTAACACCAGCTTTAGCGAAGTGACCCTTTTGTGCAGCTGTTACGCGGCTGTCACGACGAGTACCTGTGGTAATTTGGATGGCTTGATAACCATCTACATCAGTATTTTTTACTTGAGTAATGCGGTTTGCATCGACCTCAACAACTGTTACAGGGATAGATGCGCCTGTTTCAGTGAAGACACGGGTCATGCCGCACTTTTTACCGACTAAACCGATCGCCATTTTAGACCTCTTTATATCTTATATTAATGGGTTGGGTGTTTAATGTGCATTAACCCAAAGCAATTTGAACGTCAACACCCGCCGCTAAATCTAATTTCATTAGCGCATCCACAGTTTTGTCAGTTGGCTGAACGATATCAACCATACGCTTATGAGTACGGATTTCGTACTGGTCACGAGCGTCTTTGTTAACGTGTGGTGAGGTTAGAACGTTGAAGCGCTCAATGCGAGTCGGCAACGGTACAGGACCACAAACTTGCGCACCGGTGCGCTTTGCAGTATCAACAATCTCTTGTGCAGATTGATCAATCAGACGATGATCAAAAGACTTAAGACGGATACGGATTCTCTGGTTAGCCATGCCAGCAAGCTCCTAATATGTGCCTTTGTCATTCTTGCGTCGCAAGACCATGATCAAAAGCAGTTTGGTTAAATATTCACTTAAAGCGGCCTTCTGTTCTTAACCAGAATGAGTTCTTTATCCGAACTTATAGCGTGCCAAAAGCAAAATAGTTTAAAGCCCCGCCAACCCTCCTATTAAATGGAAAGTAGCAAAGGCATAATGAAATAGTGCTAGAAACGATGCTCTAGCTGTCATAGCGCCAGCTTTTTTTATTCAGCTGCGCATATATAATTCAGTGGTGTATATTATACATAGTATTTTAGGTATTGCAAGAGCAATCTCTAGTATGATTAGAGATGCTCCTTCTTATACTGGCTACTAATCACACAAATAGTTTCATCTAAAATTATTATTTGTTTTAAATAATATTAATCTAAAACAATATCATACTGCTCTTGAGTGTATAGATTCTCTACATCAAAAGTAATGACCCTACCCAGTAGATACTCTAAATCGGCTACTGTGTCTGACTCTGTTGTAAGCAGTAAATCAATGACTGCCGCATGAGCCACTACTGTGAACTTTTTGGGAGAGTTATAAGTGCGTGCGCAGCGCATAATTTCGCGGAAAATCTCAAAACAAACGGTTTCTGCGGTTTTGACAAACCCGCGACCTTGGCAAGTTGAGCACGGCTCACACAGCTGCTGACCCAATGATTCACGCGTGCGCTTGCGTGTCATTTCTACCAATCCAAGCTCACTGACCTGCGTAATCTTAGTTTTTGCATAATCTTGGGTAAGCTGCGCCTGTAAGCTCTCAAGCACATCATCTTTGTGTTGTTGCTCAAGCATATCGATAAAATCTAGAATAATGATGCCGCCTAGATTACGTAAGCGCAACTGTCGAGCGATAGCATGTGTGGCTTCTAGATTAGTCTTATAAACCGTATCCTCTAATGAGCGACCGCCTACAAAAGAACCTGTATTGACATCAATCGTGGTCATAGCTTCGGTCTGGTCGATGATCAGATAGCCGCCAGACTTTAGATCGACACGGCGCTTTAGTGCATCACGTAAGTCGTCTTCGACACGGTGTACATCAAACAACGACTGCTCAGCGGTGTAATGCACGATACGATCATAGACGAAGGGAACAAACTCTTTGGCAAAATATCTGACTTGCTCATAGATTTGCGTATTATCAATGATGACTTTTTCGGTATCAGCGTGAACCAAGTCACGGATAGAACGTAATGGTAATGACAGTTCTTGATAGATCAGCTCTGAGCTCTGATGATGATTAATCTCTTGGCGACGAGCACAGATAGTACGCCACAGCTGCAATAGATAATAGATGTCCTCTTCTAGCTTATCGACAGGCACACGCTCAGCAGCAGTGCGGGCAATCAGTCCACCTTTTAGATTGACCGTCTGCATCAAGCTACTAAGCTCAGTCTTTAATCGGCTACGCTCTTCTTCACCATCGATACGCTGCGATATACCAATATGATCACTCGATGGCAAATATACTAGATAACGTGATGGTAGTGAGATGTTAGTCGTTAGACGAGCACCTTTGCTCCCCAGCTGGTCTTTAGTTACCTGTACCAAAATACGCTGACTTTCATGCAAACGATGCTGAATCAAAGTTTTAGACGCTGGTACTATTTCTGTGCTTTGCGCACTGACAATAGGCGGTGTCACAGCCAAGCTATCAGCAGAAGCGTTGGCAGTGGCATCGTCCTCATTTATCTCGTGCTTAGTGGCCTTAGCCGCTTTGTTTTTTTCTGCAACGGGGCGTGGTTCACGCTGCATATCATTAACATGTAGAAATGCGGTCCGTGACTGACCAATATCTACGAAGGCTGCCTGCATACCAGGAAGGACACGTACGACCGTCCCTAGATAGATATTGCCGACCAACCCCAGTTTGTGATGTCGTTCAATATAAATCTCGCCCAAAATACCATTGTCTAAAACCGCAACACGGGATTCCATTGGACTAATATTAATCAGCAGCTCTTCGGACATAGTTTTTTCTCTTATCTCTCAGCTTTCTTATTAGACGGTCATCGCCTATTAGATTGACAGTGTAACAAATGCGACTTGCTCTTGCCCATTACCCTACCGTGTCATTATGTGCATATCCCATTATAACGGGTTGACTGTGTCCTTACTGCCTTCTGTCATTTCTTTGATTAGTGCCAGCGTTTGCGCCAGTGGCAGACCAACGACATTGGTATAGCTGCCATTAATACGACTGACCCATGCCGCACCCAGTCCTTGAATACCATACCCACCTGCTTTATCAGCAGGTTCGCCACTATCCCAGTAATCGCTCATCATCTGTGTCGTCAGTGGTATAAAAGTCACTTCCGTACGTTCAGTGATTCGCTGCTGGTTAATAATTTGTAAGGAATGTGTAGGTTCTGATGGGCTTCGTTCTGCTATAGGCAATAGCTGTACTTGAGTCGCTTGAACGGCAGTCCATACTTCGTGGACGTTATCAGACATACGCTGCCACATACTATATGCGTGCTCGCGATCAATAGGCTTGACCAAGACTGTCTTACCGTCTGACAGTACACCGATGGTATCAGAAGTCAAAATAATAAACGGTGATGTAAGGCTATCGTGATTTGCTTGAGAGGTGTCGCTTAATTGTTGTATCGCGGCATCGGCTTTGGTTGCGACCATGCGTTCGATATAGTCTGTTGGCGACTCATTATCTAACGGTGTCTCATCAATATCCACGCTTAAGATAGTAAAGTCTAGTTGCGCTCTTTCTAGTAGCTCACGACGACGCGGAGAGCCAGACGCTAAAACGATATCCATCAATCTTCTCTTCATTTATAAATTTATGATGTGTGTGGTTGTACAGTATTGTATACAGAGCAAGCTAAGCTGTTAAACAAAGTAATCTTGATAACTGATAATTTATCAACGTGAAAACTTGCGTAAAGCAAACAGTACGAGTGGCCAGCTAATGATACTCATAAACAATGACACAGCAGACTGGGCGACAAAGACGTTTTGAATAAACATCTGTAGTATCCATAGATTTAACTGAAAGACAATCAGCCCTAGACTAGCAATTAACCAAGCGCTAACGGTATTCAACTGTCTGACATAGATACTGGTAATTTTAATAACCAGTGCAACTACAACAGCGGCAAAAGCTTGCTGCCCTAAATGGGTATCCATTAATAAATCAGCAATTAGTCCAACTGTGAATGCGGTGAAAATACCCACATAGCGCGGCTGAAACAGCAACCAATAAATCAGCACCATGATCATGACCATGGGACGCAATGTGGCCATGCTTGGGCTTAATGGATAGACATTGAGTGATGATGCAGCGATGAAACTTAGAACAATCACAACTATCAATAGTACCGTGGCATTCTCAGAATCAGGATACGACATGGGTACTTACCTTAGCGAGTGTTTGATAGTTGCTGTTATATTGTTGATTGGATATTGGCAAGGTGAATACCATAAGTGGAAAGAGCTTTAAAACGTTAATACTGTGGCTTACGTCATTATCTATGGAGCAATAGCAGCAGCATTATTCTCATTTAGCAGCTTGTCTTGAAGTATTAATACATAGGCATTGTCAATAAAGTTAGCTGCTGGAGTAACTTCGATCGTTCTAAAGTTATCAGTTTGCTCGTCTTTGACATGCGCGATACGCCCTACTCGATAACCTGCCGGAATACGACCGCCCAATCCTGACGACACTAGCTCATCACCTACCCGCACATCCGATGTTTTGAATACGTAATTGAGACTTAATGAGGATGGAATGCCTTGACCTGTGACGATAGCACGCTGACCGGTACGCTTGACAGTAACCGCAACTGACTGCTGCTCATCTGTAATCAACAACAGACGGCTAGTATTCGGGTAGACATTGATAATCTGTCCTAATACACCATCTTCATCGATGACCGTTTGCCCAACTTGTACGCCATCTTGCTCACCTTTGTTAAGCACCACAATCTGTCTGAGCAAATTGGTATCTGTACCGATGACTTGCGCCAAATTAAGATCAAACTGCTCAGGCTTGGTGGTAGATAAGATACCTTGCAGACGTGCGTTCTGCGCCAAGATATAATCTTGCTGTTGTAGCTTGGCATGCGCGTGTATCAATTGCGACTTTAGCTGCATATTTTCGCGACGCAGTGCTTCTTTTGACTGCAGGCTGCCACCAGCCCAATGCTTGGCATAGCTTGGTAATAGAGACAGCTCATAGATTGGCTGCATGGCGGCATGACTGGTGCTACGTACTGGCTTGAACCAATCAGAGTTTTTGCTATCAAACCACATCAAAATTAAGGCTGCTATCAATACGATAACAGTCTTACGAAGTGATAACGGCTGGCGCGCAAAAATACTTGGAGTCATAAGTCGTCTGATTTAAGGATTCTAAAATGAACAATAGCACTTATTTATAGCATGAGTGTTTATCGAGGATATTGGGTTCTAGCACAAATGAATGCAATTAAAGGTAGCACAATCGGCTACCTTTAATTTTATATATAGTCAATTTTATATAAATTAGATACGGTGTTAGTCTCGCTCAGCCTACTATTTGTAGTACTTTCGCTTGCCTTCCTTATATCCAAATTATATTAAACCGACTATATTTATAGTTTCATCATTCACATAAATCATCATATATTGCCAAGACTATAGGGCAATTAAGAATAAAGATGACTTAAACAAAAATCATGTTTAAACTTTTGTTATTGATGAAATCAAGCGCGATACCACCGCCACGACTAACGCAGGTCAACGGGTCTTCTGCTACCGTTACTGGCAAACCGGTCTCTTGCGAGATAAGTTTGTCTAAGTCACGTAATAGTGCGCCGCCACCTGTCAATACAATGCCACGCTCAGCGATGTCCGATGATAACTCTGGAGGAGTCTGCTCAAGTGCTACTTTTACAGCGCTAACAATACCGCTCAATGGATCAGTCAACGCTTTTTGCACTTCTTCTGAATTGACAGTAAAGGTCTTTGGCACACCTTCTGCCATGCTACGACCACGAACTTCTACTTCTAGTTGGCTGTCTTCATTCAATGCAGAACCGACTTCTTTTTTGATGCGCTCAGCGGTTGTCTCACCGATGACACAACCATGCGTACGGCGTACATGAGTGATGATCGCTTCATCAAACATATCGCCACCGATACGAATCGACTCAGCATATACGCAACCAGATAGTGCGATAACAGCAATCTCAGTCGTACCACCACCGATGTCCACCACCATAGAACCACTGGCTTCATGAACTGGCATACCAGCACCGATAGCCGCAGCCATCGGCTCTTCTAGCAATAGTACTTTGCTCGCACCTGCTGATGATACTGCCTCACGAATCGCCTTGCGCTCAACTAGAGTAGACTTACATGGTACACAAACCACGACGTTAGGCTGTGCCATAAAACGCTTGGCTTTTACTTTAGCGATAAAGTGCTTAAGCATTTTTTGCGTCACTTCAAAATCAGCAATCACACCGTCTTTCAACGGGCGAATCGCTGTGATGTTCGCAGGCGTACGACCTAGCATCTGCTTGGCATCGATACCAACAGCGGCGACGGTCGGGTTCTGAGTACGATTGCTTCGTAACGCGACCACCGTAGGCTCGTCAAGCACGACGCCTTTATTAGGAATAAAAATTAGGGTGTTCGCAGTACCGAGGTCGATAGCGATATTATTTGATAAAAATCCAAACAGGTTCATGACTAATATATCCAGCGTCTTACGAATGAGGCGAATGAGATTGACTGAGGTGTTACTCGTCAGTGTTGAGCAGGTCGTCGTTAAACATTACTTGTGGCAACAGTTAATCATCCCAACAAGTCAAAATCCAAACTATAATGATGAAATGAAAAAACTGAGCTAAATTATACCGATTTAGCTCAAAAAAAACATAGATATTTGCATCAGTAAGTAAGGATTTTTGTCTTAGACGCCAAAAGTTGTTACAAAGTTTGAAATAGTAGTGAATATCATTCAACTCAATGAAACATCATTTAATCTGATAACTAACAAGGCTCTACAGGCAGATGAATGTTTTGCTTAATAGCAGATGCATACTGTAACGTATTTTAGAAGCTAATTGGAGAGCAATTGAGGAACAATGATGAATTAGGGGGTCAGTTTTGCAATTCTCTGTAAATCATTGTGTCTTAATTGGCATTATGGCTCGGCTAGCACCATATCTTATTTAATATTACGTCTTTATCAATTCAATCTCTTGGTTGAGATTGTGCATCAATCAAGCGTCATACTCTGTAAACTTGAGTCAGATGCTTTATAATAAGCCCACTTACTATTTGTTTCTATTTTAATTGTTTCTATTTTAACGCTTACGTATTTTCCTTTTCGTAATCAACTACTCTAACAAAAACTGTCCTTAACTGGAGAAACTATGTCTCAGCAGCCAGCAACGTCTGACAGCAACGTCAGCCGTGAAGAAATCCTAGAAGTTGCCAACCTTGCCCGCTTAGGTGTCGATGAAAGTACAGCCGATAGCTATGCTGATGATATCAGTAAAGTATTAAAACTGATGAATACGCTATCTAACGTTGATACCACAGACATCAAGCCATTAGCCAATATCCATGAAGCTTGCCAAGAGTTGCGTGCTGATGTGGCAAAACATGATATCAATCGTGAGCGTAATCAATCAGTCGCACCTGCCGTAGAAGAAGGCTTATATCTAGTGCCTCAGGTGATTGAATAATAGTGGCTGAATAATACAATCACGCATTTGCCATTATCTCATTTTATTTTATGCTATTAACATTTTGACGGACGACACCTTATGTCTGAACTTCATTTATTAAGTACCGAGCAGCTCATTACTGGCTTGCAAAACAAACAATTTAGCAGCGCAGAATTAACCGAACACTACATCAAGCGTATCGATGCGCTAGATAGCAAGATTAACAGCTTTATCACTCATACTTCTGAGACAGCACGCGCACATGCAAAAGCAGCAGACGAGATGCGTGCTCAGGGCGATCAGCGTCCGCTACTTGGTGTCCCGATGGCGCATAAAGACATCTTTTGCACCCAGGGCGTACTGACCACTTGTGGCTCAAAGATGCTACATAACTTTGTCTCACCATATGACGCGACTATCGTCTCTAATATCGACAAGGCTGGCATGATTAGCTTAGGTAAGCTCAATATGGATGAGTTTGCGATGGGCTCAGACAACAGTAGCTCATACTACGGTACGGTACAAAACCCTTGGAACCTAGAGCGCGTTCCTGGTGGCTCGTCAGGTGGTAGTGCTGCTGCCGTTGCCGCTGGTTTTGTCCCTGTTGCTACTGGTAGTGATACGGGTGGCTCTATTCGTCAGCCTGCTTCATTTTGTGGCTTAACCGGTATCAAGCCCACTTATGGTCGCGTCTCGCGCTTCGGTATGATTGCCTATGCTTCAAGTCTAGATCAAGCAGGTAGCATGGGGCGCAGCGCTAAAGATTGCGCCTATCTGCTCCAACCAATGATTGGTCATGATCCACGCGATGCAACTTCTATCAAATACGAGATGCCTGACTACGTACAAGATATCAATGATGCCCAAGCTGCTGCTGGTGATAAGCCATTTGACGGTCTTCGTATTGGTGTAGCCAAAGAATACTTCGGTACAGGGCTTGATAGCGAAGTTGAGCAAGCAGTACGTGCGGCTCTGAAGAAATATGAAGAGCTTGGTGCAACGATTGTAGAAGTGAACATCACTGATCCTGAGATCACGCTTGCCACTTACTATATGCTAGCGCCTGCCGAAGCATCATCTAACCTATCGCGCTTCGATGGCGTACGTTTTGGCTATCGCTGTGAAAACCCAACGGACCTTATCGATCTATACACGCGCTCACGCTCCGAAGGCTTTGGCCCTGAAGTACAGCGCCGTATCTTGACAGGGACGTATGCGCTATCGGCTGGCTACTTCGATGCTTACTATACTAAAGCACAGAAGATTCGCCGTTTGATCGTTAAAGACTTTGATGAAGCATTTGCTAGCTGTGATGTGATTGCTAGCCCAACCGCACCGACGGCAGCTTACAAGCTTACTGACAACCTAGATCCTGCAACGATGTATTTAGGTGACGTTTATACCATCGCGGTCAACCTAGCAGGTCTACCTGCCCTCAGTCAGCCAGTTGGTTTGACGACTGAAGGCCTACCTATTGGCTTACAATTAATCGGTAAGCACTGGCAAGAGAGTCAACTGCTCACGACTGCGCATCTGTTCCAGCAGCATACTGATCATCACCTACAACACTCTACCATCGCAAAGGAGACGGTATAATGAGTACAGCTACTACTGATAACAATGCCGTCCGTGAACACGCGGTGCGTAAAGAGCTATTTGTCGATGGCTATGAAGTGGTCATCGGTATCGAGATTCACTGCCAGCTAAATACGGAAAGTAAGATCTTCTCAAGTGCGCCGACTGACTTTGGTCATGAGCCAAACAGCCAAGCAAGTATCGTCGATTTGGGTCTACCTGGCGTATTACCAGTGTTAAATGCTGGTGTGGTCGATCGCGCATTAAAATTCGGTATCGGTGTCAATGCTGAGCTGGGCCTGTTTAATACGTTTGACCGTAAAAACTACTTTTACCCTGACTTGCCTAAAGGCTATCAAATCACTCAGATGGCAAATCCTATCGTAGGCGTTGGCTATATCGATGTCGTGGTCAACGAAGGCGAAAAGAACGAATACCCTAAACGTATGGGTATCACCCGCGCGCATCTAGAAGAAGATGCGGGTAAATCTGTACATGACGCAGTCGATGGTATGACGGGTGTGGATTTGAACCGTGCTGGTACGCCACTAATCGAAATCGTCTCTGAGCCAGACATGCGCTCAGCTCACGAAGCACTTGCCTACATCAAAGCCATCCATCAGCTAGTCACTTGGCTAGGTATCTCAGACGCAGTGATGGCCGAAGGCTCATTCCGCTGTGACTGTAACGTCTCTGTGCGCAAGCCAGGCGCTGATCTCGGTACACGTACTGAGCTAAAAAACCTAAACTCGTTCCGCTTTATCGAACGTGCTATCAATCGTGAAATCGAACGTCAAATCGATATCTTAGAAGATGGTGGCAAAGTCGTACAAGCGACGATGCTATATGATCCAGAGCGTGATGAAACGCGTACCATGCGTACCAAAGAAGACGCCAACGACTATCGCTACTTCCCTGATCCTGACCTGCTACCTGTCCGTATCGAGCAGCATACGGTTGATGCGATCAAAGCAGCAATGCCAGAATTACCAGTCGCTCGTCGCGCACGCTTTGAAGAAGCGCTTGGTCTGTCAGAATACGACGCTCGTATCTTAACTGGTAGTCGTCAAATTGCTGACTATTTCGAAGATGTAGTGGCTGAAATCGGACAGCAAGATGCCAAAATGGCTGGCAACTGGGTCATGGGCGACTTACTCGGCGCACTGAACAAAGATGACACTGACATCATCGACTCCCCTATCAGCGCCAAACAGTTGGCTGGCATGCTCAAGCGTATCAAAGATGACACGCTATCTGGCAAACTGGCTAAGAAAGTCTTTAGTGCTCTATACGAGCGTGAAGGCGGCGATGGCGATGATGCAGCAGATAAAATCATCACAGACAAAGGCCTTAAGCAAGAAACCGATACTGGCGCTATCAAAGCGATGGTCGAAGAAGTCATCGCAAAAAATGAAGCGATGGTCGAAGAATATCGCGGCGGTAAGGAAAAAGCCTTTAACGGTCTGGTCGGTCAAGTCATGAAAGCCAGTCGCGGTAGTGCTAACCCACAGCAAGTGAACCAAATTCTAAAAGAATTATTGGGTTAACATTGGCTGCTAAGCGATTATACTGACTATGCTAGGCAGAATAATATTGTAGAGTTTGGCTGCTATAAATAGCCCTTGCAATATACATAATTTTGCGTAAAATAGTCAGTCACTCGGGGCGTAGCGCAGTCTGGTAGCGCACTACACTGGGGGTGTAGTGGTCGCAGGTTCAAATCCTGCCGTTCCGACCAAACATAGCAGTAAAGAGAAAAGCCAATCATTGTTTTCAATGGTTGGCTTTTTTTGTGCTAAATTTGACTGGTGATTGTATGATGTTTTGATTGAGCAAATAATAATAAAAATCTTGCAAGACATGATGAATAATCTAAAGCCAGTCATCCATATAGCTTTAGGCTGGTTTGTCTTATATCTACTTTGATTTAATGGTGTGTAGAAGTGTGAATTGTGACTTATTTTTTTTCTGATATTCAAAAAGGTTATGATACCCACATGGAACTTGCTTCCTTGTTAGACGTACTTATATCTATATCCGAATATCCTATATGTTCTGCTATTGAGTTCTTGCAATATCACGATTTTCAAAAGAAGATTAAATTTTATTACTTAGAAGATATGGTAATCCCCCCAATAAATAAGAACACTTACAAATAGAGATTAACTGCTAAAATACACCAGCAGGAGAATCCTATGAAAAAGACACGCTTTAGC